>NZLM01000110.1 GCA_002694245.1 Methanobacteriota archaeon | reverse complement strand
TCAGGCACCCCACAGCACACGCTTCTCCTAACTACCGCTGCTTCCTTCCGGACCTGACGGGGTTTGTTCGAGACTCGTCGCATGGGACCCGACCTATTCTTATCTAATGAAAAATCATAATTTGTGGCAAACCCTTAAATTTAAAGAGACCTGATAAGACGCAGTAGAATTTGACTTTGCCTTCTCTAGCGGAATTCAAAATAATGGAATGATGGGCAATTCATTTGGAACACTTTTTCGTATTTCATCATGGGGAGAGAGTCATGGTGGTGGAATTGGCGTTGTGATCGATGGATGCCCTCCTCGGATGAATCTTTGCGAAGATGATATCCAACCATATCTTAACCGTAGAAGACCGGGGCAAAGTAAACTTACCACTCCCAGAGATGAAGCAGACGCAGTTGAAATCCTCTCCGGTACATTCGACGGCAAAACCCTTGGCACCCCAATCGCCCTTCTTGTAAGGAACAAGGATGCTCGTCCTCAGGCTTATGACGAAATGAAAACTAAGTTCCGTCCATCCCATGCCGACTTCACCTACCAAAATAAGTATGGCATTCGGAATCATGAAGGAGGTGGCAGATCCTCTGCCAGGGAAACAATCGCTCGGGTGGCAGCAGGTGCAATTGCTCAAAAAGCGCTAGCTTTTGAAAATATCCAAATCACTACTTATGTAGATCGCATTCATAATATTTCTTGTCCAGAAATTCAAGAAGTCCCAACGCTTGAGCAGATAGAAGCCTCCCCTACTCGCTGTCCTCACACTGGCACTGCCGAAAAGATGGAAAATCGAATCCTCGAAGCTAAGAAAGCTGGAGATTCCGTTGGTGGCACCATTATTTGCCGCATAAATGGGCTTCCAGTTGGTTGGGGTTCACCTGTTTTTGATAGACTCGACGCAGATTTAGCCAAGGCTATGATGTCATTACCGGCGACTAAAGGCTTCGAAATAGGCAGTGGTTTCAACGGCACTTTTTTAAAAGGTTCTGAACACAACGACTTATTTGAAGAGCAGGATGGTCAAGTCCGAACTAAATCCAATCGCTCAGGTGGAGTGCAGGGTGGTATTAGTAATGGAGAGGAACTTTATTTTCGCATTGCATTTAAACCGACTGCAACAGTTTTGCAGAAACAGCAGACAGTTGATGAAGATGGTCAAAACACCGAATTAATTGGGCGGGGAAGGCACGATCCATGCGTATTACCCAGGGCAGTACCTATCGTAGAAGCAATGAGTGCTCTTGTTTTGATAGACCATAGGATGCGACATCATGCACAATGCCTTTCTTTTACGATCAATGAATGAGCAAACAAGAGTCTTATTCTATATCGTTATCGAAACACCAGACTCTGGAGCCTTTGAATTTTTAGATATTTCACTCAAAGACTCTTCTGAAGAAACTTTTTTCTACCTCCCTACATCCAAAAATAAGGAAAAGAGCTTTTACACTGCTAAAAATATTTCACTCTGGAATGACAAAGAAACTCCAAGCTTTTCCTTGGAGGAACTTTCGCAAATCAAATTGGAAAGTGAATCATTCCTGTTTTTTTCACCTCTATTAGATTTTAGTGATCAATTTGAACTATTAATCAAACAAATTGAGAAAGAGCCTGCATATGAAATCGGTAGGGTCATTTCATTTATAAATGCAGAAGAACTTTTGAAAGGTAACTCAAAACTTCAGTCTTGGCTGGATGCTGCAGCACATTTTTCGGATGCCCTATGTATCACTAATCGAAGTAACGAAAACGGAAAGGATGTCGGAAAACTTCTTCAAAGATATGAAGATATGAGATATCCCCTTGAATCCTACCTGATTTCAAAATCTAAAAGGGGTAAAATTTCAAACATTCTTAACCCAACCCCACGAAGAATCAGTCATATTTTCGATTCACCTGAATTATTAGAAGCAGAAGACACACCATGGAAAGATCCCTATTTATTTGAATTACCAAACGGACGCCGCGAAAAAGTCATTCCAATGCCCTTTTCTAGAAATTAGTTCCTCGACAGTTAATTGAGGTCTATTATAGATACACATTTATTGCCGAGGTGGCGGAATTGGTAGACGCGCTAGATTCAGGTTCTAGTGTCCGCAAGGATGTGCGAGTTCGAGTCTCGCCCTCGGCACCAGAATTGTAACAAAATAATGAAATGCAGATAGGGTTCTTGACAATGATTGTGCATTTTATTCAATTTGTTCAAATGAAAGTTTACTTAGCATTCCTTCTTACATTTCTTTTTTTTACCACACAATCAGTTTTCTCCCAGGATGAATCTTCCGATGAAGAATCCTCAGAGTCTGCAGCAGAATCTGCAATTTCTGGTTCTGTTGCATCGCCTCAGTCCGCTCCTTCTGGCTCAATTGAAAGTAATCCTCTTGTGTTACTTGTCAGATCTGGTGCAGTTTCTTTAGGAGATGCTCTAACCTTGGGTCTTGCTGCTTGTATAGAACTTCAGTCATCTTTTGGAAACTTGGATGTTTCTCCAGATGTATTCGCGGCAACACTTAAAGTCAGAGGAATGGATTCCTTTGTAGCAGCCGATCATCAAACTGCCCTTACGGAAGCTGCAACATTAGCCAACACCCTGCTTACCGATCGTTCAATAACATCCTCCAGTGATGTGCCATCTTCTGTCACCGTTGATTCATTCACCGCTTCCGGATACAATATTGCCTTTGTAAATCTACTTTCAAAATATGGTGCAATAGGCGCAAGTGGAGATTCTTTGGTTGCTGAAATCTTAACTGGTACGATGAGCGACTCTCTCAACGACAACGGGGATTTGTTAAGTAAACCAAGCACTGCAAACTACCTTAATTACCTTGCAACTTACACAGGCAGTGCATCCTTTGGCGATATTGACTCTACTTCGACACTACTAGACCTGCAGATTGAAAATGTTTCTGTTTCTCCGGGTGCTAACATTTTACTTGGTTCTTCTACAGCGGAATCATCAGTCGATGTTTCATCCTTACTGCCCAAAGCAACCGAAGATCATAGAAGTTTTCGAAAAGCTCATGTGATAGGTGCAGCTAAAGACATGACAGTTTCTGGAAACATAACATTTACAAACACCAATGATGCCGAAGATCACGCCCTTGTTTTAGGTGCGGCTGACGATTTTATGCTTGCTGGCAGCAACTTAACATACACAGGATCTAATTTGGCTCTTGGTGCCGGTGGTTCTGACGCTGACAGCATGTATTTGGTAAACACAACAATTACAACAGGCGGAAACCTTGCAGCAGGCACTCTTGGAACACTCAACATTTCCACTGCAGAATTCAATGTAGGGAACGGTGGAGTTGATTCTGACCCCGATAATGTTTACCTTTTTGCGAATGACCTCATTCAAGTAAATGGTTTAAATTTCAGTGGCAGCCGTTTGGATGATGTTTACATGGAAGCTATTACTGTAAATCTTAACAATGTTTCATTTCCGTCTACTGCTGATGTTATTCTAAAAAGTCGCGACGGAACCCTTCACTTTGACACATATTCATCTCCCACAGTCGGTGGCGTAAACCTAACAAATGTCAAACATGGCTCTACAGTTCTGTCCTCTAATCACTTCGACGGTGGACCTGCAGGTCACATTGATTCTACCATTTCGTTGCCAAACGGAAAGTCTGCAGTAAAGATCCGTAAGCAATACTAATCTTACCATTTTCTACATTATGAAAAACATGATAACAGCATCTATTGCACTTCTGAGTCTCGCGTTGAGTGCACTTGGTCAACCTACCCCAGCTCAGGTACAATCGAGAATTGAAGGCACAGACAGAGTTCAACCTGATCCAGTAACCGGACAAAGCTCTGGTGCTAAATCCTCATCAACCAATGACGCTGCTGAAAGTGATACTGGTGCCCAACGACCAGTGTCCCTCAGTGATAGTGAAATCTCGGCTTATTTTGGCTATGACACAAAATACTTTTACAGATCAAATCCGTTGGCACAAGATGGAGATCTTAGTCAGTTTGAAACCGACATGTGGACCAACTCTTTTTTTAGCGGTGTTTCAACTGTTATTGAAAGTGGAGAAGGAGTTTATACCCCTTACCTCAGTGGTTCTTACACAATAAACGATTATCTTTTAGAAGACTTAGGAGATTTCAACTACAACACCTCCCACCTTTCTCTTGGTCTTTACTCATATTATGGTGGTTCTGCAACCTACTTTGCCAAAGTTGACTACAACATGGATAAGAGCACTGAATTTGATAC
>NZLM01000109.1 GCA_002694245.1 Methanobacteriota archaeon | reverse complement strand
TTTCCAATCTGGTCATCAGCGAGCTTGAAAGTAGTCTAAAGTCAAGCACCTCAAGCCGAATTAATGGAAGCACAGATCCGGGAATACAACAGAGGGATTTTTCCACCAGCCTGCATTCGACACAGATCCAGAGTATCATTCAGGCTGCAAAACAAGCAGTCACAGATTCAAATACAGAAAATAGTTCCGATCTAATTGTCCTTCTGCCTCACATCATTAAGGGTTCACAATCAAAACTCTCTACTATCGGATTAAATAACTCAAATGAGACCGTCAAGGTCATCGAAGTCATCGTCAACAGTCTTATCAAATCACTGAAAGGCAGAAGTGATTACCTGCCTAATAGTTCTGCCGAAACAGGCGAGACCGCCACCGAAACAGTACTGAGGAAAATCACCGAGACTTCCTTCGCTAACCTTGATGAGGCAGGTTTAAGCTCTTCGGATGTAGTTACAGCCTCCAGCGAGCTGCTGGGAACAGTAGTGGGCTCTTTGGACTTAGGTGGTATTACCGCTTCTGAACTCGGTGGAGCACTTGACAAAATCACATTAGGGGCAGTGGATTCCTTGGACCAGATTTCAGGTTTCGAGGTCACATCTCTAGGGGATGCTATCTACACGATCACCGGCAGTGTAACTTCCGCGCTGGGAAATATCACGGTAGAGGGTTTCTCTTCTGATAACCTCACTTCGATGGTGGAAAATGTCGTTTTCGGAGCGACGAGCGCTCTAGGGAATATTTCCATAAGAGGCTACACCTCAGATAACCTTTCATCTATGGTCAAACAGGTTTCTTCAGGCGCCACTAGTGCTCTTGGAAAAATCTCAATGGACAATTACAGCACGGCGGATCTACCTGATATGGTCTCGAGCGTTACATCAGGAGCAACTAGCGCACTGGGACAGATCTCGATGACAGGCTATTCATCCGACAATCTCTCGACGATGGTCTCGAACATAACAGCAGGAGCAACAAGCGCACTGGGACAGATCTCGATGACAGCCTATTCATCCGACAATCTTTCTTTGATGGTTTCGAAGGTGACTGAAGGATCAGTCATTGGACTAGGGAATATTCAGATGAAGGGCTACACTTCAGACAATGTAAGTAGCATGATCACTAACATAATCTCCTCGGCCACTAGTTCACTGAGCAATATTGTTATGGCAGGATTCAATCCGGACAACATCTCCTCGGAAATAAAAAATAGCATCACTATTGGTTCTAATGCAGGGATATTAATGCAACCCCCAATGGTTATGGAAATCACATTTGTTACTAGTCCAACAAAGAATAATAAACCAAGTTATACATTCAAATCTTCCAAGGCTGGAACAATTTCATATGAAGGCAACTGTAGAAGTGATAACACAAATGCAATTATAGGCAACAATACCATTACCTTTAATAGTCTTTCAGATGGGGTTTACAGTAACTGCAAGTTATACGTTACAAGTAGCAATGGTGTTAAAGGGAACGTACTTTCGGTAACACCTTTTACTGTTTCTTCAGGTGATTCGGCTTCCGGTACAAGTGATGGATCTCCAATTGTGTTTTGTGAATCAATTATGGATCCAGATGCAAAATGGAGTAGGGACTATGAGGAGTCGGCAAATGATATAATCCGAACTTCAGCAGGTGATTATGTTGTTGTAGGATCATCACTAAGCTGGGAATGGCCTCCACCAGATAATGAGGGTGATATCTTAATGATCAAACTTGATGGAAGTGGAAACATTCTCTGGAATAAAAAAATTCATCTGAGAAGTTTTGATACAGGGACCTCTGTTGTTGAAGACAATGATGGCAATTATGTGATTACTGGATTCACTTCAAGCGACAACTCAAATAAATCAGATGTTTTCTTTGGAAAAGTAGATCCACAAGGCAACGTTCTTACTAAAAAAGCTATTAGAATTACAAAAAACTATGATGGAGGATATTCCATATCTAAGACATCCGATGGGGGATACATCATCGGCGGGGAAGCAGGCCATTCACACAATGAAGATTTCATGATGTTGAAAGTTGATAAGGATGGGAATAAACAATGGTCAAAGAGGTTTTCTGATCAGCCAGATAATTCTGCTTACGATGCGATCGAGGCTTCTGATGGAAACTTCTATTTAATTGGAAGAAAAAGGATTGTCGATAGATATGAAGACATAAGAATCATCAAAACAAATTCAAAAGGCACAAAAATATGGGATAAAACTTATGGTGGTAACAAAGATGATATTGGCGAGGGCATTATTGAATCAGAAAATAATACATTTGTGGTAGTAGCAGGAACTTTTTCTTTTGGTAAGGGTGGAGATGTTTTGCTTATGAAAATAAACAGCGATGGTGAAGTAATCTGGGAGAAAAACTATGGAGGAGACAAATTAGAAAAACTTCGTGAGTATGACGGGAATTCTACCAGTGGACGCCATTTGACTAAGACTCCAGATGGAGGTTTTCTAGTAAGCGGTTCTAAAGATAATAAGATGTGGGTTTTCAAAACTAATAGTTCGGGTTCGCTTTTATGGGATTATAGCGGTGATTTTGGGGGAGCATTCTCTGCAAGGGAAGCAGTTGACGGATCGGTAATTGTTACAGGACCAGGTGCTTCAGGAGGCACAGGAGATTTATATGTCGTCAAAATCAAAAGTGATGATGGTTCAAAGGGTAATGGCAATATAACATGCTCTGACAATGACAACACATCCACTTCAACTTGGACAAAACAACTGGGTAGTTCATCAGGTGATGAGGGAACGGGGGTTTCAACTGATTCTTCAGGTAATATCTATGTGACTGGTTACACTGGAGGTGGATTAGATGGAAATACATCTTCAGGTGGTAAAGACATTTTCCTAATCAAATATGATTCTTCTGGAACAAAACAATGGACAAAACAACTGGGAACTTCATCAGGTGATGAGGGAAGGGGGATTACAACTGATTCTTCAGGTAATATCTATGTGACTGGTCTGACTCAAGGAGGGTTAGACGGAAATACTAACTCAGGCAGTAATTCAGAAATGTGGGCTGATTACGATATTTTCCTGGTCAAATACAATTCTTCTGGAACAAAACAATGGACTAATCAACTGGGAACTTCTTCCAGTGCTTGTGGTATTGACCAATACAAAACAAATTGTGGTATTTCAACTGGGAATGGTGTTAGCACTGATTCTTCAGGTAATATCTATGTGACTGGCTATACTGTAGGTGGATTAGACGGAAATACATCTTTTGGTTATTGGGACATTTTCCTAACCAAGTACAATTCCTCCGGAATAAAACTGTGGACTAAACAACATGGGAATTCTGGTAATCAACATGGAAAAGATGTTGCCACTGATTCTTCAGGAAATATCTATGTGACTGGTTATACTGCTGGTGAATTAGATGGAAATACATCTTCAGGTGTAAGCGACATTTTCCTAGTCAAATATGATTCCTCCGGAACAAAGAAATGGACTAAACAATTGGGGACCTCATCTATCGATGAGGGAACCAGTGTTACCACTGATTCTTCAGGTAATATCTATGTGACTGGACTTACTTATAACTATTTAGACGGCAATACAGGTTCTGGAGGTGCTGGTGATATTTTCCTTGTCAAATATGATTCCTCTGGAACAAAACATTGGACAAAACAACTGGGGACATCAAATAAGGATCATGGAAAGGCTCTTACCACTGATTCTTCAGGAAATATCTATGTGACTGGTTACACTTCAGGACTTGAAAACTATATTGGATTAGATGGTAATACAAGTTTAGGTAGTAAAGACATTTTCCTAGTCAAATATGATTCCTCTGGAACAAAAAAATGGACTAAACAATTTGGAACTTCTTCTAGTGATGAGGGAACGGGGGTTACAACTGATTCTTCAGGAAATATCTATGTGACTGGAAAAACTTCAGGAAATTTAGATGCAAACACATCTTCAGGTGGAGAAGACATTTTTCTAGTCAAATACAATTCAGATGGTGTTAAACAATAATATTTTCTTAACCAAACACCTCACTAAAGTATCTCTGTTCAGCCCCCGAATTAGTCCTTAAAACCCAGCGTGTCATGCCTTGTCTCATAGCTTGTTGGGGGAGGTGAGGCTCCTGTTATCTCTTTTATTAGATCTGGCTTTTGTCCTTGGAAGGCTCGGGAGAATTTTTCCAAATCATGAATCAAGAGGAGGTATCTAATCCAGTTTTGAGCAGTTGATGGGGTTACATTGATTTCATTAGATATGAAGCGTAAAAACTCTTGATGCTTATTAAGGTAGACATCACCGACAGAGGCCACATCCAAGCTATGATAAACCAGAGGATGCCAGTTTGGACCTTCGTCTGAATCCTTAGCCTTGCCCCAGTAGTTTAGAAGTTCCATTGAATTTACTTATCCAGCATCATCTGATGCCCTCTCCATTTCCTTTTTCAACTCTAAAAGGTGAAGTTTTGAAGATTCCATATCT
>NZLM01000108.1 GCA_002694245.1 Methanobacteriota archaeon | reverse complement strand
TGGAACGTCACTAGCTGATAATGATAATCGTGCAGATGGCACAGTACCAGATGTAAGATTGCTTCCTGATAATGCAGTTAAATCCACATGCTGAGTAACAGAACTAGAAGAGAGTCTAGCATCAGCAAATGTACCAGACGTTATCTTCGATGCTGGCAAAGCTGGTATTACATTCGCATTGAGTGTACCAGACCCACTAATTATATTTGCTAAATCTCTTGCCTTTGTCATGAGGGTTTTCCTATCACTTGTGAGCCACTAACTAAAACATTTCCTCCAGAAAAAGTTATATCGCTCGCATTATTAGAAGAATAAGTTTCTGGAATGTTTCTTAAATTTGTTCTGTAAGTTTTATATTCTTGTTGCTTGTCACTATTCAATGGACTATCTGGCATAACTGTCCAATCTGTTTCTTGTAACAAACTATTTCTTTCTTGTCGTACTCTTAACCAGTTATTTTGCCAAGCTTTTTCTTCATTTGCTATTGCAGTATCATGTGCTGTTTTCAAAGCAGTCCATTTATCTTTGACAGCTTGCACTTCTGTTGACGTTGCTGTGCGATTCTCACCAGATGTTAACTCAACCTCACCAGAACTATCATGTATTTGTATTGCATGAATTGAACTATAATCATTGAGCCAATTATCATCACTTGATATTTCATAAGCAATACTATCTTTTGCAATTATTCTATCTTCTGTAATTAATGCGTAATGTGTCATTTTTTTCCTAAGTTTTAATCATAAATTTAATTGCTACATAAGGTTGTAAAGTTGAAACTGCATTTATACTTGTACTGCCTGTAGGAGTTACAGAAGAACCAGAAAAACTTGCGCTCAATGAATGACTATGTGCAGCATTACCTCCAACACTTCCAGTATTAACCATATTAGCGAGATAATATATACCATTATCAATAAAGTAGCCACTATTCGAAAAATCAAAACTACCATACTTTCTTCCATGGTCTTGACTGTGACTATGACTAGGAAGTTGTCCAGAGGACAGAGTATGATTGCCAGTAGACCCAGTTATTGTTCCAGATGGAGTTAAAGCATTAATAGTAATTGAACCAGTTGGTGTAACTGTTGCTGCTCCCCCACTTGATGCTACTGTTTTCGAACCACTTACGCCAACAGGAACTTTATCTTGCAAGTCTGGCAAGTTAAATGTTGATGAGCCATTACCAGAACCATAGTCTGTGCCAATAATCGCAAACAAAGCAGAATAGGTAGACCGAGAAACAGCAGTTCCATCACAGTTTAAATAACCAGATGGCAATGTACTATTACTCCAAGGCAAAATCGTACCTACTTCAATCGCAACAATATTTGTTAAAGCAGACCCATTAAAATTATATCTTACAGCTTCGTATGTACTCATATTATTTCTCCATCAATACCCAGCCTTGATTGGCGTCAGTATACACCAAAGCAAATCCAGCTCGTTCTGTAGCGACAGTCATATCACTTGCATCTCCCTGGATCTTGTGGCTATTTCTACCAACAGTTAGATTATTTGTGTCGAAAGATGCCGTGTGATCTATAAAACGTATAGTATCGCCTATTGACGCTGAACTGGGCAATGTTGCAGTTATTGCACTACTAGACGTATCAACAAAGTAACCTCTGCTTGCTACGGCTGTAAATCCACTTGTCTTTATTTCCCAGGAAAAATCCTCCTCTAATGTAACAGATCCACCAAGAGAAACAGAAGAACCATTTATTGTAATAGCAGAGTTTTGTAGTTTTGCGTTTGTTATAGTAGGCAATCTGTCAAGATTTATTGTACCACTATTAATTGCTGACCCAGCTATTGCTGCAACATTGAATGTACCAAAACCAACTATGTCAACTACATCTCCAGCAGTTAAAGCAGAAGCAAACACAACGGACGTTCCACTTGTAACTGTTACGTCCACCCCATTGACCATTTTCACGCCTGATAAAAACACATCAATAAATCCGGCATCATAAGCTAGCACGTTGCCATTATCGTCTGCACCAGAAACTGTGGTTGGCGTACCACTTATTGTATATGTAAATCGAGCAGACGTTCCGTTTACTGTAGAACCAGCAGCAGCCCATCCAGATGACTTGTAAACCTTTAACTCATTAGCAGTAGTATCAAAATATAAATCACCAACATCAAGAGAAGTTGTTGGTGCTGATGCTGAAATTCTATATCTGTCGGCAAATGAGTTTACTCCAGAAACATTATTCGCCACAGTCGTAACATCACTAGCTATCGCATTTACCCCAGTAACGTCAGAACTAATTGTGTTTACGCCTGTAACAGCAGAACTTATAGTGTTTACCCCACTAATATCAGTAGTTATTGCTCCCAAGGCAGACACTTCTGTATTTAAACCAGCTAATGTATTTACGTTAGTAATATTATTTCCAGTTAGATTTACATTAGCAATAGATCCAGCAACTAGCGAAATATTGCTGTCTTTTACTGTAATTGTGTTTCCCATAGCATTTCCATGCACATAACAGTAATATCGCAAACCAGAACTAGGCGCACTTGCGTCAATTTCTATCTCAACCTTGCGAACCCCAGAGGATCTACCAGCATTGAATGTTGTAGTATTTACATAGTTTGCTTGCGTAGTTTCTGATCCGTTTAGAAAATACTTAACACCAGTTTCATACGCAGAACTGCCGTTCTTAAATACAAGAGGATGACCATCGTTTGTAGAGTCACTTTGATCGAATATGTAACTATTACCTCTAAACACTTCTATTGCTGGCGCATTACCTTCAGCACCTAATACAAAAACATTTCCAGACCCAGGGTTTGCAACTGTAACTGCATAGCTTTTTTCTAAAGAGTTTGCCAAGCTTGTAACGTCCGTAGAAATATTTGCTACTGTCGTTACATCTGTGCTAATTCCAGCCGTTGTACCAATATTTGCAATAACGCCACTTGCGTTTAGATTTGCCATGTTTGTTATCACACCAGACGCATTTAGGTTCGCCATGTTTGTAATATTTGTTGTAGTACCTAAATTACCCATAGCTGTTATGTTTGCTGATGTTGCTAAGTTGTTAATGTTTGTTGCATTACTGTTTACGGCTGTAACGTCTGATGCTATTGCATTTACCCCAGTAACATCTGAAGATATTGTGTTCACGCCTGTTACGTCAGAAGATATAGAGCTTACGTTGGAAACAGCAGTAGATATACCAGCTACAGTAGAAACATCCGAATTTATCCCAGCTAACGTATTAATGTCAGCAATATTCGTAGCCACAGTACCCACGTTTGCGTTGGTTGCATAATATTTTGCAGAAAATTCGCCAGTATTTCCCACAGTTCCAGAGGTTTTTGTTGCCCAATCTTTTGCCGATCCAGATCCATTATCGACACCAGTACCCCCAATCGCATATGCTTTTGACGAATAATCGGTAGACTCTACAAGTCCAGTAGTCAATCTTGCCCAATTATCTGCTTCGTTTGCAAAACCAGAAGCATTTGTTTGAGCAAGTTGTGCTGCTTCTTTTGCTGCCTGGGCAACAACAGATGTACCAAAAACTATAACATTTTCGTTTCCAGATACGGCTGGCGTACTTGGAGCAGTAACAAAAGTTAGTGTATTTGTTGATATAGAAAAATCATCGCCTGGATTTTTTAACGCTCCGTTTACAAAAACCATAACATCTGTGTTTGATGTATACGATGAACTCAACGTAAATGCTGTTTGCAACCCAGTACCCTCAAACTTATCAACTGTTGATGCTGTATTCGCTATCCCAGCGTTTGCTATCAATATCCAGTTGTTTGCTGTAAGGTCTGTTTCAAAAGCTGATGATGATGTATGGGCAACAGTTGCAACGTATGTAGCACCATTGTTGTCCACTAAATCACCAACTGCATACGCTCTACTTGCGTTCCAATCTCCCTGTATAGAATATGATCCAGTTTTCATTAGTGCTAACGCACCAGCGTCAAAACTGTCTTTGTGTACTGATTGGTTTTTTATTTTGCCATCGTCTTGCTGAATCTTTGCAATATTTGTGTTCAGATCATCTAACGTAAGCTTTACTGTATTAAGCTCTGTGTCTACTTGAACGCCAGGCAAAGGATTTGCTGGGCTTGTGGTTTGGAAGTCATTAAAATTAAACTGCCTAGTATACGTTCTCGGTTGTGCCATACCACCCTCGATTTGTTATTTGCTGGTATTATATACCTCTTTACTGCATCTATCAACTAACCAAGACCCAAAAGTTCAATTTTGCGAAAAATTTGTATGGCTAGGGTTGATGTACAAGTCAAGCGTTGTGGGTGTGGCCGAGGGGGTGGGTGTAATTTTTGCGCCATCACGACCATCATCGCAACAATAAATAATAATACTGTGCAGAAAATAACATAATCTACATTATGCGCCTATTATTTATCTGGTGTTATGTCCCTGGCTAAACTGCTCTTCTCTTCTTCGA
>NZLM01000107.1 GCA_002694245.1 Methanobacteriota archaeon | reverse complement strand
TTGATGCTGTCTCAACTAGAGATATTCCAGTTGTGCAGGGCTGTGCGTTGATTTTTGCTGTGACTTATATCTTGTTAAATCTTTTGGCGGATATTATCGGGATTATTACTAACCCAAGGTTGTTGCACCCAAAATGAAAACTGATAATGAAACATACTCGGCTCTTGGTGAAGTTGGTGACTTTCAACAAAAACGAACCCGCTGGGCTCGGATACGGTTAGATTTGGCCAAATCTCCAATGACTGCTAAGTTCGGCCTATTGGTAATATTGATTTATATCGTAGTTGCATTGTTTGCGCCGTTTATAGCACCCTATGGCGAAGCAGAAGTGTTTCCTATACCTTACGCACCGTGGAGTTCTGAATTTGTATTTGGGACCGACCAAATAGGCCGTGATATTTTTTCAAGGCTGATTTTTGGGGCTAGAAATACAGTGGGCATAGCAGTCGCAACAACGGCACTTGCTTTTATCATTGGTGGTATTTTGGGTTTGGCAGCTGCGATCGCTAGGGGATGGCTTGATCAACTTTTAAGCCGCACAGTCGATGTTCTGATGGCCATTCCAAGTCTAATATTTGCACTTGTTTTATTATCTATTTTTGGTTCTACGGTCACTAATCTTATAATTATCATAGCTGTTTTGGATAGCACGCGTGTGTTTAGATTAACACGTGCGGTATCTATTAACGTAGTTGTGATGGATTACGTTGAGGCTGCCAGATTGCGTGGAGAGGGTTTGATCTGGATTATGCGTAGAGAGATCTTACCAAATATAATGCCACCTCTGATTGCGGAATTTGGCCTTAGATTCTGTTTTGTTTTTCTAACTATTGCAGCACTATCTTTCCTAGGTGTTGGTATACAGCCACCCACTGCAGATTGGGGTTCCATGGTGCGTGAGAATGCTTCACTAATTCAATTTGCACAGTATGATATAAAGGCCGGTCTTACACCCTTGTTGCCAGCTGCAGCTATCGCAATTTTGACTGTCGCAGTAAACTTTGTGGTCGATTGGTTCTTGCATAAGACGAGCGGTATTCGAGATGAAAAATAAAAAGGGAGAGATCCTACTTAAAATTAAAAATCTCAAAATCCAAGGTTTTTCTGACGAAAAATGGCATGATATCGTAAATGGTGTGGATATTTCTCTTTGCCGAGGTGAAGTCATGGGGCTGATCGGAGAATCTGGTGCCGGGAAATCTACACTTGGTTTGGCCGCAATGGGTTATACCCAACCCGGGTGCAGAATTACGGATGGCGAAATTAATTTTGATGGTGTTGATCTTGCGAAGTTAAAGGAAAATGAAAAGCGAAGTTATTGGGGAAACCGAATGACGTACGTTGCGCAGTCTGCCGCCGCTTCATTTAACCCGGCACATCGTCTAATAAAACAGACAACGGCATCTACAATTCGTTCAGGCTTTAAAGAGGCAAATGAAGCTTATAAAGATGCCAAGGAGCTTTATCGGACCTTAAATTTACCTGATCCAAATAATATTGGCGATCGCTATCCACATCAGGTTTCAGGGGGCCAACTGCAACGTGTTATGACAGCGATGGCGATGTCGCCGCGTCCTGATTTAATTATTTTCGACGAGCCGACGACCGCACTAGATGTAACTACCCAAGTCGAGGTTCTGTCCTCGATGCGCGCAATCGTGGAAGAATATAATACAGCAGCGATATATATTACTCACGATTTAGCTGTTGTGGCTCAGATGGCTGATTTTATAAAAGTCCTGCGTTATGGCGATGAGGTGGAAGAAGCGCCGACGAAAGAGATGCTTAAAAACCCCAAAGAGGCGTATACGAAATCGCTATGGTCTGTTCGATCTCTAGAAAAAGAAATGATTTCTCCACAGGCACCAATTCTAGAAATTATGGATCTAGATGCAGCTTATGGTTCAACAAAAGTCCTTCATAAAATTAATATATCTGTACCGCGCGGTTCAACTGTTGCTGTCGTTGGAGAGTCTGGATCTGGAAAATCAACAGCAGCGAGAGTTATTACTGGTTTGCTCCCACAAATTAATGGTGAGGTGAAATTTGAAGGGGTAAATTTACCGCTGAAACTCGAGGATCGATCAAAGGAACAAAAGCGCCGGATTCAAATGATCTATCAAATGGCTGATACCGCTATGAATCCACGACAGAGTGTACGAGAAATTATTGGTCGCCCCCTTGAGTTTTATCTCGGCATGACCGGTTTCAAAAAAGACGCGCGAGTTTTAGAGCTCTTAGAAATGATTGAGCTCGATGGGCGTTTTTTGGATCGTCTTCCAAGTGAATTATCTGGTGGTCAAAAACAAAGAATTTGTATTGCTCGTGCTTTGGCGGCAGAGCCAGATTTTGTAATCTGCGATGAGGTTACCTCTGCATTAGATCAGATAGTACAGGAGGGAATTCTTAAACTTTTAATGAGACTACAGAAAGATCTGAATTTAACCTACCTTTTCATTACGCATGATATTTCAACCGTAAGAGCAATTTTTGATCAAGTTGTAGTTATGAACTTGGGCGAGGTGGTTGAACAAGGATCAAAAGATGAGGTGTTTAACCCACCACACCCGCCTTATACTGAACTATTGTTATCCTCTGTTCCAGAAATGGATCCAGATTGGTTAACGAATTTAAACTCTAGAAGAGTACAGGTCTAAAAAGTTATTACTTTTTTACTGCTATATATGTACCTTCAAAAGAGATACCCGCCAAATAGCCTGATTGGTTAAATATAATTGTTATCAGCCTTTGGCCGTCTGAAATTTGACCAAAAATATCTGTTATGCTTTGTCCAGACTTTGCATAACTTGCAGTCCCTTGAAGTGAGAACTTTTGTCCAGTTTTTATTTCGAACAAGGTTTCTGGGTCCATAATGTAGGTTATTTGGGAGTAGCTTTGTCCGCCAATATTCGGACCAAGATTAATACCAATCATTCGTATTTGATCGATTATCTGCTCATTTTCAACTAAATATCCTTCTGCATAATTTCCCCCAAATATAAAACTACCTCTAACCACTTTAGGAAAAACAATTTGGGCTACCGAGCGTTGATGAATATCTTTATTTTGTGAATTAAAACTTCTCGCCTTTTGTAAAGTATTTGATGCATCTTCTGCATAAACCTGAGCATTTTGCGTTAGCTCGTCTTTTGTGCGAGTTATCTCAGAACATGATGGTAGTAGAATGAATAACAGAGCAAAAAATACGCGGTACATATTTGTAATCCCGAACAGACACCTGTACGTAATCTAATTAAAAGTAGAAGTTAGCTAAAGCTACTCCTATATAAATATTTTAAGAATTAATTTAGAATCTATATGCTAATTTAATTCCATATGAGGTAACACTGTTATCTGTAAATGCGCCAGGAATTCCACTTGTGGTTACAGTTTTGTCTCCGACGTTTGTCAGCGCCACTCCACCGCTAATCTCTGTGCCTGAACTTAATGTGTATCGGGCGCCAAATCCGATAGTATCATATCCATCTGTGGTAGATAGCAGAGAAGTGCCCGTTGCTTCTGAATCAGCTTCAAAGCTGTAAGAAGCGGATAACGATAATTCATCAGATATCCGTCGCCCCACACCTATTGAGTATGTTGTTGCATCGGAAAAACTCGATGTCGGCGCAGCTTGTGTTTGAGGGGCAACTGCAATTTGGTGGTTTGACCAATCTGCTCTTCTTATTGATCCAAAAACTAGCGTGTCTTCGGCAACACCGGATTGAAAATTAATCGTTTGGTAATCAGGTATTGATCCGGTTGTGTCACTGGTAGCTGTTCCAAGTAAACCGCCCGTTGTTGCTAGTTCAAATGTTACATCCTGTTCCATAATGTACTCTATGCGAAGTGCTATATCTTGTCTTTCATATGCTACTCCCGCGATGTAACCAGTTTCTGATCCACCAGTCACTGTAGCTGCAGTAGTTGCACCAGATAACTTGAAAATATCGGCAATAGCATCGGCTACAGATGTTCTTTTCAAACCTCCTAAAACACTAAAGTTATCGTTTACAGTGTACTTACCCATAACGGCCAAAGCACCAATTTCCAAATCTACCATCGGTCCAGCAGCATCAAAGCCGGGTATCTGTGAGCCAGCGCCTTGGTAATTTAAGTTTATTCCTGCTTGATTGTATTGTGCAAAACCAACGGCAATTGTATCATTCACGTCAAATTTTACAGAAAGAGCCGCGCCTGAAACATCGCCGTACATAGAGCTTGTTGGGGCAAACATATTATCCGTAACATCGTAGTTGCGGTTTGAAAATGTAAAATCAGCATATCCACCTGTTTCGAACATAAATGCTGTTGGTAAAGCTGTCCTTTCCATACCGCCTGCGATGGCCATAGCAGGTAATACCGTAGACGTACACAATAATGTTGTTAGCTTTTTCATTAGTTCCTCCCATATATTCACCAGAATTGTGTACTTATACAGGCCTTTGGTCAAGCTCATTTATTCAATTTGATTGCAATGTTGACGAAGCATAATCCCCGTAATAGCGGATTTATAAGTTTTTAAGAGTGCCATTATTTCTCTACTTTTTAATGGGCTCCTTATTTGATAGCATAGGGGCCCGACATTCGC
>NZLM01000106.1 GCA_002694245.1 Methanobacteriota archaeon | reverse complement strand
TATTTTTTTAGATTTATAGAAATGAGTTGACCAATAGGGCTAGGATTTAAGTTAAGAATCTAATTTATAACCATTTGGGCTTGCATTGAATCAAGAAAACTAACAAAAGTACCAATTATGCCAACTGTATTGCAATTTTCAATATAGTCAGGTAGATCTGGGAAAACTGCTCTTAAAGAGGGATCATTTCCACAAAACCTCCAACATATCCTTCAAACTTTATAGCAGAGGAAGAAAAAAAGGTTTTTTTTTGTTTATAACAAATATCAGAAAGAATAACCTTAAACCACATGGCTTCTAAAAGAACATATTAAGCGTTAAAGTTACGGCATCATCATCCGATAGTTGTCCATATGCAGAAGTGGCTGTGCGGGCATTATAAAACTGGCTGGTCAGTTTTACACTGGTTACATCATTGATCCGTTGCGAAGCTTCTAGAGATACAATGGACTGATCCATCTTACTATCGGCTGATAACAAAAATAGGATATTGCTGTCTGCAATATCATTAAATACAAGCCTAACACCCGCAACACCAAATTGATTGGCGGCAGCTTGTGGGCGGTCGTCATGTTGAACTTCACCAATAAAGCCAATATCCAACTTTGTTTCAAATGATCTGTAATAAGTATATTCAATTCCCGCAACAGCCGCTGAAAAATTGTGTGTGCCAATTAAACTACTTTGAGTACCATGAAGGCTTTCCCATTTGAGTAATGTCGCATCACCTGTGTATTGAGCTTCCAACCCAATTGATTTTTGCAAAGCATAATAAGGGTTTAATGCCTTACCACCAACAGCGACAGTCAAAATGGGATCACGAGCGGTACCGTAAAAAACACTTCCTGCGAGATCCCAATCACCGGCAAAGCTTGACAGGCGAACGGCAAAGTCATCTGCATCCTTACCATCTTTACGCGCATATTGTGCAGAATTGACTGTCAGACCACTGCTAGGATGAGCGTCACTATCATTAAATGTTTTTTCGCGAAAACCAGAAATATACCAAAGCTGCAGATCACCAATATCTACATAGCGCTCAGCGGATATGGATAGAGCTCCAAGTTTACCTGATTTACCCTCATTTGCTGCGGCATCAGACTGATTAATAAGATCAACAACATTTTTACTTTCGGCCTTGCCCCAAAACTCCTGTCGATTTCCAAGAAAAACATCAAATCCTGCAAAGGGGGTACGAAAATAGGCCTGCCTAGCTTCAGTAATCCGACGGCCACTATCTTTTTCATCTTCACGGACAATGAATTCGCCCACAATTCGACTTTCGTCAAAGTCATGAAAGGCATCAATCTTGACTTCAACAGAGCGGCCTTCTGATGCCGTGCCATCAGCATTTTCTGGATAAAAATCTAGCCTTGATGACAAGGTGCCATTAAGTTCACCACCATTAACCGGATGTGCTAACAAAATAACAATGGCAAAGCTACGTGCTGAGGCCTTGATCATCGTGTTCGTTTCAATGCGGATTTTTCAAAATCACGTTCGGTCATACCGGTCTGAAATTTCCAATCGGCAAACACCAGTTGTGTTTTTTTTCCTGTCTGGTGATTAATCATAACCAAACGATTAGAACGCCAAAATTTATCTAAATACTGATTATAATCTTCATAGGTTAATGTTTTCAAAAGTGCGTCCTTGCGATCATAGAAATCAATTTTATGAACGCGATACTCCGCCTTATCCATCCAAACGATCTGGCGCTTATAACCACTTTTTGGGTCAACCGGATCATATTCAATAACAAAACAGTCGAAACCGTTAAACTCTTCATCACGAAGATAATTATAGGTATATTTTTCAACTTCTTGACTGGCAATATCTTCATATGAAAACTCACTGCCCATAAAAGGACCTGCTTTATTCGAGGAGGCGATACGTTTAACACGTTTCAGTGCTGGCAAATACAACCATTGGTCATCAGAGTCAGCCTTTTTTGTATGCGAAAGAAAAGCTGTGCCACGTACATCACCCGGACTATCAAATATAACCAGAGACTTATCACCTTGGTTATCACCCTCAAACGTTCTATTACGGATTGCACGTTCAGTCGATTGACCATATTTATCCATTAGGATCATTGTAATCTGTGCGGTTGTATCACCAAATCCCTTGTCGCGACGATCGGCTTCAATAGCAATCTCTAGTCCTTTTTCAGGCGAGGCGAATATGGCTGTTGTCATAACAGCACAAACGATAGGGGCAATTATGGTTACAATGGCAAGTTTCATTTTAGTCTCCTTAGATAACATCATAAGCTTAAGCATTTTTTGGTTTTTCTTTAGCAAAAATTTTCGAACTACCAATTACAAGCGCAGTTTCTGTTTTATCCTTATCAAGTGCAATCAGCAATGCAGGAAGCAAAGTCATATCAGCAATCAAAGCTATAACAAGTGCTATGCCTGTTAACATTGCCATATAGCTGTTCACGCCAAAGGTTGATTGTGCCAATATAGCAAAACCAGCTGTTAGTATCAGGGTTGTTACAACAAGTGCTGTTCCAACACCATTAAAAGCCGAAATGACAGCATCGTTTGCAGATAGTTTTAATTCGCGTCGAGCAATCTGATATTTGCTTAGAAAATGAACGCTATCGTCTACCACAACACCAAGTGCCATACCCGCAACAACAGCTACAGCCATGTTGACCTGCCCGACAAGCAAACCCCAAAGGCCAAAGGCAAGCGCCGCAGGCAGTAAATTAGGTATCAAGCTGATGATTCCAAGTCTGACGTCTCGTAAGGCGATCAGAATAACACCACTAATCAGAAAAACTGCAACAAGAGTTCCTAGTAACATACTTTGAATATTTCGCTCAGAAATATATGCAAACATTACTGTAGGCCCGACAGCTGTCAGGGTAAAACCAAGCTCATCCGCAAGGTAATTTTCAGCCCGTGCAATCCAGGCACGAAGTTCATTTGTGGTCATGTCATCAATTGTGACAATAACCTGTGTTGATGATTTGTTGATATCAAGTTGATTGTTCAAGTCTAAACCATATGGTAAGGATAACTCATATAAAAGTAGATATTGTGCAGCAAGTTCTCGTGTATCAGGTACTCGGTAAAATGCAGGATCACCAGCATTCAAATCACGATTTAGACGCTTAAAAGTGTCTGAAATAGATTGGACGTGTGTTACAACAGGTTCTTTATTAGCCCAGGTGGTAAAATTAGATACTTTTTCAATAAAGTCTGGATCACTAACACCATTGGATTCGCCAGAAGGCAAACTAAATTGCACCTGATTAACGCCTGTTAGATTACGACTAATCCAGTCGGTATCCTTACGATACTGAACTGATTCATCAAAATATTTAACAAAATCATCATTGATTTCATTGAGTGGAATAAGTGATAGAAAAATAACTGAGATAAAAACACTGACAGTTAAAACCGACTTGTAACTCGAAGCGACATAGACACCAAGCTTGCCCATTTTATCATCAAGTTTTTTCAAAGTGGCTTTTGATTTGAGTGGCACAAAGCTAATGAGAATAGGTAATAAAACGATTGAATATATCCAAGCAGCCATAACGCCTATGGCTGTTATATTACCTAGGTCGTGAAACGGTGGGGAATCTGAAAAATTCATCGACAGAAACCCTAGAGCCGTTGTCAAACTTGTTAGAAAAATAGGTTTCCCATTGACTCGAATACTATAAAGCAAGCTATCGCGTTGACTATGCCCTGCTCGCATACGATTAAACATACTTACCAATAAATGGATTGAGTCCGCGACAGCAAGAGTGGTTATAATTGTTGGCGCACTTGCTGATGGCGGGGTCAGGCCAATACCCATCCACCCACCAGCGCCCATAGCCACCATAATACTTGGCACAATAACAAACAGCACCAAAAATGTTGCCATTATCGATCTAAGCAATAAATAAGCGACAATCAAAATGACCAGATACATCGCTGGAACAAGTGTTTCCATATCCAGCATTGATGACTCCAGAAATGCATTATTCAAAAAAATAACGCCTCCCAAACGAATGTTAACATTATGTTTGGCTTCGATTTTGTTAGCCATTTTACGTGCGGCGGCCGCTACGATGGCAACCTCGTCAGCGCTTTTACCTGGCATCTGAATGGTTACATTTACAGATGTAGCACGATGTTGCTTATCATGAATTTTTCCTACCAGAGATGGTTCAGTCGTGCTCACACGATCAACCAAAAGTTGTTCATTGGCGCTCATTGATATTGCGCCAGTATATAAATCCCGAACAATCAAATCATCACCTTCAACCTCAGTATGTTGATAATTTGACAGGCTATCAACTCGGATAGAAAAAGGAAGTTGCCATGCAATTTCAGTTAACTCCTCAACAGCAGCCAGAACCTCAGGAGCATTAGCTTTGCCTGATATTGGATCAACAGCAAAGTTAACGTTATCGATCTTGGTGTAGGTCTGCTGGATTTGCTCAAATGCTTTAAGTTGAGGATTTTCTTTACCAAAGAACACTCTATAATCATTGTCAAAATAAAGAAACTGGGCACCTGCTGAAAAAAGAATGGTTATAGCTGTAATAAGACCTAAAACAAAAAACCTATATTTAAGAACCAATTCGCCATAAGAACCAATTTGCCGTGACATAGAAAAAACCATAAAATTACAGTAAAATATACACCTAGTTAATGTGCAATATTAGAGAAGTAAAGACTTTAATTAAGAACGGTATAAATATCGCTAAAAAAGTAAGTTTTGCCAAATAAATATGCAGACTAACATCCCATAATAAAACTAAGCTTTCAAATTTTTGGTGGGACAAATTGTGGGACAGAAATTGAGAATTAAAAATAAATTAATTTCTTTTATCTTTTCTTTTTCTTCTTCGTTTTTTTCTTTTAAAGTTTGAATTATTATAATCTGATTTTGAAGATTTAATTTTATCTTTCTTGAATTCTTTTTTTGGACTTAAATCTAAATTCTCAATATCTTCTATTGGTGCTAAATTA
>NZLM01000105.1 GCA_002694245.1 Methanobacteriota archaeon | reverse complement strand
TCGATCTGACAAAATTCATACCATCGCCTTTCTCGAAAACAATCCAACAATCGGCTACCGTAGCTCCAATTCTATCAATACTCTTCAGTATCGGGAGCAGAGTTCCTCCGGTTGATATTACGTCATCAACAATAAACACTCTATCGCCTTGACTTATGTCATTAAGATAAATTGAGCCCTTTGAATATCCTGTCGATTGATCTATTGCAGTTTCACCAGGTAGTCCATACTGCCTTTTTCTCCCAATCACCATCGGCTTACCAGTTGCCAAGCACAGGGATGCTGCAAGGGGAATACCCATCGCTTCGATTCCAAGAATTATGTCGACACTTGACCAATCAACTCTCTCGTGAATTAAATCTCTAGCTGCTTCCAATAATTCTGCAGATTGACTAGGAACTCCATCAGATAGTGGGTGTATGAAATAATGGTATTCACCTTTCAAGATTACAGGTGCATCCAAGACGCTTTGGCGCAGAATTTCTAATTTATCTTTTGACAAATCACTCACCAAATTTTTCTTTCATAGATTTTCTGAAAGTTAACAGTTGTAGAACTGGACCAGAGATATCTACTGTGATTGAAGCTCCTCTGTTGAATTGATATTCATCCCAACCATCAGGGACAACATATCCTCTGTGCATATCACTAGTTATGGTCGTAGGCTCACTTGTCCATGCCATGTATCTCTCGTCTGTGATTTTTGAGTCAATGTCTCTTGCGGTGACGAGGTAATGGGTGTCGGAATCCTCGGCACTTCCTAAATTAGAATCTCTAACAATGTGATTGAACCAAGCACCTTGTCCTAACCAAGTTGAGAATAATAGCCCACTTGATTGTTGTTTGATGTCCAGTTTTCCTCGTCTGAGGTGGTATCTTGATGGCGCATACTGATGGGTATTAGCGACAAGTAGATCATTCATCGCAGGGTCAGATTTGATTTTATTTCCACTTGTTGTCTCAATTGTTGCCTGCAAGCGGGGTAGTCGATTTACTATAGCATTACCACTCAAGGCTAATTCGAGGTCATTTTCAAAGGTTTCAACATCGCAGTCCATGTAAAACCCTACAGAGCCATCAGGGTCTTCGTCTCTAGGGTGAGAGTTAACACCCATAACAGGTGTATTTGAATCAATATTGTGAGATATAGAGGTCAATGTGCCATCTCCGCCTAAAACAATCACTAGGTCTCTACCAATGAAATCGGCTCTCCTTACATTTTCTCTAGCTTTTATGTCCACACGGATACTATCAGATTTTGATTTGAGGACAGATTTTACAATCTCAAGGGAGCTATCGTGAACACCCTCGAAATTCTTCTTGTACACAAGAAGCACATCTGCCATGAAAGTGCCAAGGGGCCATTCTTATTGAGTACTGTTATTATTCGTAAGGTCTAATGACTGTGAAATCTTCGCATGAGTTATGCAACCAGACGACAGTAGCGTTGGAGGTATAAGCGACAGCGTAATTTCGGGAGATGTTCATCATCACCATTATGCTCCACAACCAGGCATTGTTCAACCACAACCACAACCACAACAGATCATGATTAATCCCAACACCGGTCTACCGCAAAATGTTATTGTAATTCAGCAACCTTCCTCAGCACCTAAAGTTGTAGGAATTTTGTTGATAATTTTCGGCGTACTCAGTATTGGTGGAGAGGTAATAAGTATTGGGGACACCTTGTCGTTTGGTGGCCTTTTCATTGTATTATCACTAGTGAATTTAGCTGCTGGTGCAGGATACATTACAGGAGGAGTAATGATGACGAATTATCAGAAAAGAGGAGTCCATCTCGCTCTAATTGTGCTAGTTGTCAGCACTATTGTTGGTGTAGCTTCCTTAACTATGATGCCAGAGATGCTCAATGAGGTTGCTGATGAGCAAGATTTGACTCAAGAAGAAAGGGATAACCTCGATGCTTATGCTGGAACAGTAGTAGGAATTGGAGCAGTATTCCTCATAGTATGTAATTCAGCATGTGGTCTAATTATCGCAATTCCTCTAATGGTTTCAAATAGCGGATTAGATGATTCGTCGTTATTTGGCTAATGGTGTTGTAATGGGTGAATTAATCACAGGACAAGCAGCGACATACGTTGAAGAAATTTGGGTGGAGACTGAGAAGCGGTACCAAATTATCTGCATAACAAGAGATGTGCAGGATATTGTAGCGGAAAGCGGGATAAAAGACGGATTGGTTTTGGTTAATCCAATGCACATCACAGCCTCATGTTATGTTAATGACTTAGAGTATGGCTTACATCATGACATAATGAAATGGTTAGAAAAGGTAGCTCCTTTTTACGGTGTAGATGGAAAGCAAGGAGAGGAGTATCATCATCATAGAACAGGCGAGGATAATGGCGATGCACATCTAAAGCGTCAGCTACTTGGCCAACAAGTTACAATGCCTGTTAGAAATGGAAAATTGCACCTTGGAAATTGGGAGCAAATCCACTATGCTGAGTTTGACGGTCAGCGTAAAAAAAGAATACTGATCAAGGTAGTAGGCGTGATTTGATGGTAGAAATGTCAGAACCTGCTCATCTCACAGATATGGCTGTAGATATAGGTGTGAAAAGGGGATTGTGGGGCCAAGGTAAGTCTTCAGTTTACATTACAATAGAAAATAAACATTGCAACAAGGGTGGTGTTGCGCATGGAGGATTATACACAATGATGCTTGATATGGCTCTTGGAGGCGCCTTGGTGTCCATACTTCCTAAAGCGGAGTGGTGTGCTACAACGAACCTCAATGTTTCTTTCATATCAGCAGCCAGACCGGGAGAAAAAATCACTGCGGAAGGAAATGTAGTCAAACGTGGCAGAAATGTTGCGCATTTGGAGGGAAAAATACTGACAGAATCAGGAAGAGTGGTTGCTACTGCTACGGGCACTTGGGCGATTTGGGACCACAAGCCATCTAGCATGTCTTAAATTGGAGAACATTCTTCTATCGCCATCATTTGGTAGATTGCATGGGTTTGAGCCAACTTGATTTAAATGGCGGGACATTCAAAGTCAATTTGCCATATACTTGGCTAGGCTGGCTAATCTGGGTGATTGGACTTATTTTCACATTAGTTGGGTTTGTATCGACTGCCACCGGAGAGATACTGGGTTTAGCAATCGCTGCACTGGGTCTAATGATCATGGCATTTTCATCACCAGGTTCACTAGAGGCTAGCCTTCACGGAATTCGAAAAGAAGCAATAGATCCTTCTGAATTAGAAGCCAAGGCTGCTGCTAGCGGACTTTCAATAGATAACTGGTGGATGCAGCAGACCTCATATGTACCTACAACAGACCCAAGTGACTGGATTCTACCAGCTCCTGGTCCTTCGACTTGGGATAATCAAAATCGGTATTCAGCACACGGAGATGGTTCTCCACTACCAGAGCACCCTGTCAAAGTTGGTACACCAACTCCTGCAACAATCACCTTGTTTGCTGTATTTTCTTTCTTTGCAATTACTTGCTTACTTATCTTGACGGGACTAATAATGACTGAAGAATCCTATGATGGCGGTATTGGTCCACCAGCAATTATCACTGCTATTGGATTAATCCTCACAATAATTGGTTATTTCAGAGCAAAATTATTGCGTCAAATGATAGATACACCCACCTCGCTAGTTAGGTCTGCACCTGCAGGTTACCCTGAACTTGTGGGACAAGTGAGGCCTGTAAATGAGGGTTGTCTAACCGTTGTTGTTGATGGTAATTCGAACATGGCTGTTGGAAATATGGTTGGTTTTAGTTGGGAATACGAACAGTATCAATGTAGAACCGTAAAGACTGACAACGGTACAACAGAACAGTGCAGCTGGGTGAAGATTAGATCAGATTCAGGAGGGTGTCCTTTCATCCTCCATGATGGCACAGGGGGCATTCGTGTCAATGCTCATTCATTCAAGAGAACAAACTATGGTCAATATTTGAAAAGATGGGATGGAGCGTTTGCACAAACACTGGGTAAACAACTGATGGCACAAGCTGTTGCAGGTTTACTTGGTGGTGCAAGAGTGAAAAAGCACCGCTGGACTTTGTATGGATTAAGGCTAGGAAATCCAGTCTATGTCCTTGGCAAAACAGTATCTAGGCCATCTGAAGCATTACAAGCAGAGGGATTAGATGGTACTATTCCTAACAGTCTAATCGAGGTATGGGGGCATGAGGATGCACCTGGAGTAAAGTGCACCCTACAGCGGGGCTCTGAATTGTCAAACATTGGAAAGTCTCGTTCAGGCTTCGAAATGGTAGTAATGCCAATTCTGTTGATGTTGGGCGGTTTGGGATTAATCGGCCTAGCGTGAAAATGAAAAGCGGGTTTTGGTTGGAAGGGTCATGGCAGAAGATGTCGTGATTGTCGGCGGAGCGAGAACACCATTTTGTGAATGGCAGGGTGGAAAAAGAGGAGACGGTCAAGCTGGCGGTCTTCTGAAAGATGTAAGTGCACTGAAATTGGGAGAAATTGCCATCAAAGGTGCATTGGAGAAGACATCAACTCCCCCAGAAAGTGTAGATCATGTGATTATGGGATATGCATTACAAACATGCGACCAGGCAATTTTTGGCGCTAGACATGCAGGTCTAGGTGCAGGTATTCCTCAAGAGGTTCCAATGTTAACAGTCTCCAGAATCTGTGGAAGTGGTGTACAATCTATCGTAACAGGTGCTCAAATGATTATGCTTAACGAGGCAGAAACAGTTGTAGCTGGTGGAATGGAAAATCTATCTCAGGCACCTCATGTACTCCGTGGAATGCGTGACACCTACAAGTTAGCCAGGCCTCCAAAAGCAGGTACAGAGCTTGAGAAAGATATGGAAGATTACCTCTTCACAAATCTACTAGATGGCATGTGTGGTTCATTCATGGCACAGACAAGCGATGAAATCTGCAAGCGGAAAGGTATAACTCGTCAAGAAACTGACGAATTCGCAGCAATGTCGCATTCTAGAACAGCTAAGTCAATCGAAGAAGGAATATGGGAACAAGAGATTGTACCAGTCAACGAAGTAACCTACAAAGACGAAGACCACGTTGTTCTTGGAAGCACTCCTGAGTCTTTGGCAGAATTACGTACTGCTTTTGGACCTGATAGTTTAGTCACAGCAGGTAATGCTAGCGGTGTTGTAGATGGTGCTGCAGCAGTAGTGATAAAGTCTGCATCAAAGGCAAAAGCAGATGGAGACGAACCTCTTGCAAAGATAGTTTCTTGGGGAATTGTGGGACTAGAACCAGCGATTATGGCATACGGGCCTGTACCGAGTAGCAGATTAGCACTTGAGAGGGCAGGATTATCTATAGAAGACATAGATAGATGGGAAATCAACGAAGCGTTTGCCGGGCAAGCAGTTGCCTGCGTCAAAGATCTAGGTTTAGATATCAGCAAGGTCAACGTAAATGGTGGTGCAGTGGGTCTAGGTCATCCACTTGCTGCAACTGGCACAAGATTGGTTCTAACCCTCGCTCATGAATTAAAGAGATGTAATGGTAAGTACGGTGTAGCTACTGCCTGCATAGGCGGCGGTCAAGGAATTGCTATGGTTATTGAATCAATTTGAAACAAATTTACCATTCGATCGGAGTGCCATCAAATTGTACATATCGCCCTGTTAGGCTCATATTTTGCTCATCAATCCTAGCAATTATTCCATTTACACTCTCTACAACATTCAATGGAGCGTTGGGTCCTCCCATGTCGGTTTCAACCCAGCCCGGGTGTAGAATAAGTACCGAACATCCAATTTCAGCCAACTCATTTTTCATTGCAATTGCAAACATGTTAAGTGCTGTTTTTGAGGCCCTATATGCGTATGATTTCCCACTAAAACAATCACTAATGGATCCCATTAAACTGCTAAT
>NZLM01000104.1 GCA_002694245.1 Methanobacteriota archaeon | reverse complement strand
TTCGATGGAAGAGGTTCTATCGGCCGCAGATGAGATTGGTAGTTGGCCAATTCTAATTAGACCAGCATTTACTTTGGGTGGACTAGGTGGAGGAACTGCATGGAATACTGGCGAGTTAGTAGAAATAGCAACACTAGGTCTGAGAAACAGCCGAATTGGTCAAGTGCTTATTGAAGAGAGTATTCTTGGCTGGCAGGAGTATGAATACGAGGTAATGAGGGACACTGCTGACAATGCAACAATAGTTTGTACCATGGAAAACATCGACCCAATGGGGGTTCATACCGGTGAATCCACAGTTGTCGCTCCTGTACAATCCCTATCCGATAGGGATCATATGCAACTAAGAGATATGTCGCTATCCCTGATTAGGAAGCTAAACATCAAAGGTGGTTGTAATGTACAATTCGCAGTTAATCAGTCAACTGGAGAGGTAAGAGTAATTGAGGTGAACCCAAGAGTTTCCAGGTCTAGTGCATTAGCATCCAAGGCTACTGGTTATCCAATTGCTAGAATGGCTGCTAAGATTGCAGTAGGTTACACTCTTGATGAACTACCAAATCCAATTACGGGGGAAGGGACAACCGCTGCATTCGAACCAACTTTGGATTATTGTGTTGTAAAGATACCTAGGTGGCCGTTCGATAAATTCAGAACAGCGGATAGAACTCTTGGGACCTCAATGAAATCAACAGGAGAAGTTATGGCAATAGGGCGATGCTTTGAGGAAGCATTCCTTAAGGCGTGGGCTTCATTAGAACAAGGATCTCCTCACCCAAGGCCTTTAACGAGAGCTGACGAATCAGAAGGAGAAGGAATGGCTGAAAGAGCCCACGAACAACTGCCTGACGGCGTTCTAATCGATTGGCTTAGAATTGCTACAGATAGAAGAATGGGTGCCGTAATCGATGCTTTTAGGAGAGGGTGGAGCGTTGAAAGGGTCCATGAGATAACCAGAATTACACGATGGTTCCTATATGGTTTCAAGAAACTCGCTGACATAGAAAACGAGATTGTTGCTCGTGGATGCATGCCAGGCAATGTATCAGCAGAGGAATTCCGCAGGTGGAAGAGTTATGGTTTCAGTGATGGGCATATTGCAGATGCGTTATGCGGTTTCCCTCCTGCCGGACTAAAATCTGTCAACGAGGATAGAAATGAGCAATCTGTAATGAAGGCCAGACACTCTAAATCAGTTCATCCAATATACAGGATGGTTGACTCTTGTGCTGCAGAATTTGCTGCAAAGACCCCCTACTATTATTCTACATATGAACCGAATGGGCTGAATGGTATTGATTCGTTGCCAAATTTAGAAACCAGAGTAAAGCAACGACAGGTTGTAATAGGTTCTGGACCAATTAGAATTGGTCAAGGAATAGAGTTCGACTATGGCTGTGTTCATGCTGTAAAGGCTATCAGAGAAGCTGGTATGGATGCAGTACTGATGAATAACAATCCGGAAACTGTTTCAACTGATTTCGATACATCAGACAGGCTATATTTCGAGCCTCTTACCTTAGAATATGTTACAGAAGTCCTACTGAGAGAACAGGCCCATGGTATACTACTACAATTTGGCGGACAAACCGCAATCAATCTTGCATTGCCACTTGAGAAGCGTCTTCCCTCCCTCAATCTAGGACTCGAGATTTTGGGGACAACCTGTGATGCGATAGATGAAGCAAGCGATAGAGAAAGATTCGAAGAATTCGCCAAAAGAATTGATCTCCAAATGCCAAGGGGTGCCACTGGTACATCGGGTGATGATGTCAGAAAAGCAGTTGAGGAAATTGGATACCCAGTTCTAATCAGACCATCATATGTCCTCGGTGGTCGTGGTATGGAAATATTAGCAAATGAAAAACAATTGAATGCTTACTTAGAAGAAGCCTATCTTGCACCAGATAAGCCATTGTTAGTTGATGAGTATCTAGGCCATGCAATTGAATTGGATGTTGACGCTGCTTGTGACGGTAATGATGTATTGATTGGAGCGATAATGGAGCACCTAGAGGAGGCGGGAATTCATTCTGGAGATTCGACTTGCTTTATCCCCACACAGAATATTCCAAAAGAGATGTTAGAAAGGGTTCGAGAGCAAACAAAGAAAATCGGCTTGGGACTCAAGATCAAAGGATGTTTCAACATTCAATTTGCAATACAGGGAGACAATTTGTATTGTTTAGAAGTAAATCCACGTAGTAGTAGAACAGTACCATTTGTTGCTAAAGCAACAGGCGTGCCAATGGCGAGGATAGCTGCAAGAGTAACGCTTGGAATCCAGTTGAGTGACCAAGATATACCACAAGCGACATCAGGTCATGTTGCTGTTAAGGCCCCCGTCTTCCCATTCATAAAATTGCAAGGACTTGATCCTGCACCAGGCCCTGAGATGAAATCTACAGGTGAGGTTTACGGCTCAGATTTGAGAGCAGATGTTGCTTATCTCAAGGCTAGACTTGCTACAGAAATCCCAGTTGCAAAAGAAGGAGGAGCTTATCTTACAGTAAGAGATGAGGATAAAGAAGAGTTAGTTCCTATTGCTAAACAACTGGAAGAAATGGGCTTTACATTGTTTGCAACACCAGGAACAGCGGATGTTATTCGCTCTAATGGGATAAATGTGACAACTGTCTATAGAATAAACGATAGAAAGCATCCTGATGCCTTAGATTTGATGAGAAAGGGTGAGGTTTCATTTATTGTGAATGTACCTACAGTCTCTGGTGGAGCAGTAAGAGATGGTAATATGATGAGAAGACTCGCAGTTGAAATGAATATTCCATTTGTTACAACGATGTCTGGTGCTAAAATGGAAGTTCTAGCCATCAAGGCTATGAGAGAAGTCGATTTGGTACCAATGAGACTTGAAGTGAATTATTAATCAACAGGCGTCAAAAGCCTCAATAATATACTGAGTCAACGGGCTAGTCCAAGCTAGTTCACTTATTGCATCCTTACCTTCAGAGTCGTATACTCTGACAACATCCTGCACTCGAACGTTACCATCAGACGACCTTGCAAGTATTGTTTTGGGCTTCAAAACCTTTCCAGTACCATGCGGATCATATATTGTATCTAGCGCTTCAGCAAGGAACCAATCCGCCTTGTCTCCAGGTTCGCCTTCGAATGTTTTCTTTGGTTTCTTTGCACCAAATAACCCTCCAGCTTTTTTCTTGGGGGTGGTGGCGTTCGACTTTTTTGCAGGTTTTTTGGTAGTAGATTTAGTTGAAGATTTACTCTCCGTTTTCTGAGATGCATTATTTCTTCCCTCGATTTCAGCTTCCAATTCTTTGCGGATTCTTTTCTCGATTTTCTCGGCTAGAGCCTTCTCGTCAACCGTTTCAGCATCTTTTTTGATGTTTTCAATGACTGTCAAGTAATGAGATGCAACTTGGATAAGTGCTGTTTCCATACTCGCTTCTAGCTGCATAGATACTACGTCACTAGAAGAATCTCTCCACTTCCTCCACTGTAGCATTGTATTTGCATGGATATCAGAACCACATTTTGGACAGAAAGATCTTTTTGGCGGCTTAAGAACTGGAATCGAACGCATTGCTTCGGGGTCTATTCCCTCATGCTCGCCACTTGATACATCATGTATGTGAGTGCTTGCTTCCATTCCTAAATTCATAGCATCTCGGAATAAACCTTCGGACAGGTCTAGTGTTCCTTTTTGTACCAACACCCACCCATCAGTGCCTCTTACAGTCGCTCTAACTGCAGCTGAGGCAGCAGCAGATTCACCAAATTGATAGTCTTTGAAGGCATTAGTTGAGTCATCTGTGGATTCACCGGCGGCAAAGGCATCACCAATGTCAACATCATCATCGTCATCAGCTGGTGCTGCGATTCCAAGAAGAATTGGATTAGCACCCTCCTCGACTTTTGCAATCATATCGAATTTTTCAGCCATGGAAAGGTCATCACGTGTGCGGATGACGTCCTTAAGTTGGTTAAGATCGTGACCTGTAGCAGTAATCGGTCCTCTTACTGTAAGATCATTGCCACATGATAAACAGAATTTGGAGGCTGGCTCGACCGCTGCCTCACAATTTGGACAATATACTCCGCCCATGGGTGACCAAAGAGTACCGACCCCTTTGAAACGAACGGTTAAAATTAGACAAATTTGGGTAATTTACCATTCAAGAATGCTAGCCGAGAAGAGTCAAAACTCTCTCTCTATCTAATTCTGAAAGTATGGGTGCTAACCTTGGACCTTTGTCGACACCTAATATGGCGTTGTAAAGTGCTTTGTAACCGTCTCTTGGGCTAATCTCACTTTCTCTAAAGCAGAGTGAAATCGAGTCACCGATTGACTTCGCATCCCATTCGCATTCTGATAGATATGAATGTAATCTCATCGTAATATCCTTGTCTGCATTCGGATTTATCGCATCAAGAACCTTAATTCTCAATTCCTCTGGGAAATAAGGCCCCTGTATCCAATTTTTCATTCTGTCTAGTCTGTCCCTTAGATTAGACCCATATGATGTGATAATTTCTTCATCAGACTTCACTTGTGCTAGCATAGAAAGGTGTCTGAAAGATACAATCGATTCAGTTTTATCACCGATTCTAGACATTCGCAGTGCACCTTCAGCATCTTCTAGTGCAACCTTTTGCCGTCTGGAAAGGTCATCGTTTTGCATTTCAGCATCTATGTCTCTAGAAGCAAGCCTCTCAAATTCATCAGCAAGTTCTACTAGAGACATACCGGCATCAAATGTAATTGCTTTCTTTGGCTTTGTTGAGGCGATTAGGTACCTCAGTACTTGAGGTGGAACCAATTCTAGTGCTTCAAGTGGTCCAATTGTATTTCCTGTTGAGGATGACATTGCGCCTTGACCCTTAAGAGAGATCCATTCGTAAACTAGTGGGTGAGGAGGATTATCTCCAAATAATTTCGAGATTTCTTTACCGGTTGCATAAGATCCTCCAGCAGCCCCGTGGTCCTTTCCAAAAGGCTCACAGGTTACACCGACCCAACCCCATTTGGCAGGCCAGTCAATTCTCCAAGGTAATTTTCCCTCCGCTTTGTTAAGATCAGATTTTCCTTCTACGCCATCCTGTACCCAGTATACATAGGGCCATTCAAATCCTGTTACAGTTACCCTGTCAAGACTGCCGTCATGGCCATATGGATTGAATGGAAACCAATCTTCAGCCAATTCTCTGCCGCTAATAGTTTCAATAATATCTCTGATTTCATTGTGCTTTTCACAAGCAATTCTTGATTTTTCTGCGAACTTTCCAGATTCATATGATTTGTAGTTGTCAATAATCCTTGGACGAACATCAATTTGTTCCAAAGCCTTCAGGAATGGGTCTAAAAAATGTTCAGCATAATTCCTTTCTCCATTGCTGGGTTTACCGTTTTCATCTGGAGCTGGAATTTTTGCCAATGGACAGCCGATATACTTCGAATACTCCTCAGATAAAAATGGATATACTTTCCTTAAAGGGTCAGCAGTATCGACAATGAAAACAAATTCAGCTTCAAGCCCAGCATCTTTACAAGCTCTTGTGATCATATCTCCTGTAAGGATTTCACGTAGGTGTCCGATGTGAAATTCTCCGCTTGGTGTGATTCCAGATGCAATTATGTGCTTACTTCCACGCTGTGCGAGTGTTTTCGCAGCAAAGTCAGCCCAATGCACATGCCCACCTCAAACAACTGCGGCTCTAATAATACCCCTGAGTGGTATTTCTTCGATTTCATTACGAACTGTTTTGTTAACAAGTACCAGACACAATGCTACTTCAGCACCTGCTTCTCTCATTGATTCAATTGTCTTAGACATAGTTACTCCTGTCGATAAGACATCATCAACTATCACAATTCTTTTGCCCGAAACTTGTCCATACTTGTTTGAAAGTGCTCCTTTACCAGGGGATCCGTCTACATTTCTGTGAATAGCAACCTCGCATCCCAATTGGTTAGCAACCTCGTTAGCAAATAGGACCCCATTAATTGATATGCCAACAATTGTATCTATACTATCTCCACATTCTTCAGCAACGACATCTGCCATTATAGCTCCAATCGCTGCTATACGTTGTGGCCTGACACCAATTGTTCTCCAACCAATTCTGACATCTTTTGGCTTTTCAGTGGTACTCACACCAGCTAGCAACCACGCAATTGTGTCTTGAGAAAGGGAAAGCTCGTCTGCTATTTGCTGAGAATTGAGCCCTTCTTTTCTCAAATTGGAAACCATTTCCCTCAATTGCTCTATACTCAATCCATGCTCCATAATGGCCTCCTGAGGCCAATCAGACATCAAACCATCGTTCAACTTTGGTAAAAAAAGGCGGAAACCCTCAAATGGCGGGGGCTTCGCCGCTAAAACAATGACCGACTTCGAGTACGAGGCTTTGCTAGACCGCGCCAGGTCAAACATTCCCGAAGAAATTTCTAATCGTGCAAGATGGACTTTGCCAGACCCTCAAATTATGATTGAGGGGTCGAATACAATTCTCAGAAATTTTACTGAGGTTGTTAATCACATGGAGAGAGATGAAAATCACGTGTATCAATTCATGCTCAACGAACTTGGAACTGCTGGGTCAAGAGATGGACCAAGAGCACGTTTTAAAGGAAGAATTCCTCCAAAAAGGATCAAGAAAACCATAGTTAATTACGTCAATGCATACATCAAGTGTATCCAGTGTAGCGCCCCTGATACTCACTTCATCAAGCAGGACAGAACCACCCTGCTGAAGTGCCAAGCTTGCGGTGCAACTCGCCCTGTCAAGCTTTGATATCAAGCAAGTATTGCTCTGGTAGTTTTCCACCACGCATAAATTCAACCAATGATGGAATAGACTCTTCAGTAATCTGGAACCAATCTCCGCTTGGATAAATTACGCAAGTAGGTCCTGCCTCACAAAAATCGAGACAACCTGATTTTTGTACTCTCACATCAAGTATGCCTTTTTCTCGTGTTGATATTTTGAACTGGCGCATTAGATCAAGCGAATTTTTGTCCGTGCAACATCCTCTAACAGAGCCTTCTGGTCTTGAGTGTCCACAAATAAACGCATGCATCCTGTAACCCGGTTCAGTTCGGCCCTTAGGATCCATTACTGTACGCTCCATCGATCGCATCAGCAAGTGTTGTATCTCTATCTGTAACAGAATCAGTATCATGGCTCCAGGTTTTGACAGTCACATCTCCCCAAGATAACGTGAATTCCGCATGGTGGTCTTGCTCTTCACAAATTTCTCCGCATACATTTACGAATTTCAAGGCACCTAGAAAATCGGTGAAAGAAAAGGATTTGATTAGATATTTACCGTTTACATTATCCCAAGACAATTTAATCAACCCCATAGGTGTGAGTCATCATTACCTTTGGTCTTCTTTTCGACCTTTTCATGAAGATTTGACCTTCGCTTTTGATCTGCTCTCTCAAATTCCAATAATTCTTTGTCATCTATGTAAGCAGGCCTAGTGTGGGCAATTAGCACAACTTTGACTATAACTTCTCTTGCTAGGTATATGTGGTCTCCGTCAGTTGTTAAGAGTTCAATTGAAGATTTTCCTGAGGACAATAAACGACCTCTAATCCAAGTTTCTTCACCTTCGCGCAAAGCTCTTGCATCCATTTGTATTTCTACGAGGTCGTCTTTTCTAAGTCCATGACGTCGTTCCATTAAGTCACCACTATGAACGCTTTTTAGTTCATCTAAATCAGGAGAACCAAGTTCTTCCCACATGCTCTTCGCCCACTCTGGTAAGTCCGCCATGTTTGGGTGTTAGAGGTCCTCCTTCTAAGGGCTGACGCTATGAAAACAAACCTACGGATTCAAAAATAGGAGTCTTTCACAGCGTTTTAGGGGATGCCCATGAAGGTAGTATGGAGAGATTTGGTCACCGTACTGACTGAAGAGGAAGTACTCGACAAGGGCTTCAGCCGAGCAAAGAAGGCTGCTGATAGAGTTGAAGATCCTGTGAAGGTTTTCAGGGTGCGTAAGCAACTAACTAGAATGGTTCAGACGGCGTCTGATGTGATGTCTCAGTACCTTGAGGACACAGAAAAAAGCTGGCCTAGTTTAGACCAAATGCCTGTTTTCGACAAAGCCATGGTAGATGCTTGCGTTGGTTGTGATGATTACAGACACCATTTGTCTATGCTGGGATGGGGCGCAAAACAAATGCGGAAAATCGCAAAGCAGAACGCTGCTAAAATTATCAGGACTGCAAGATTTGAGGTGATGCATGATGCAAGAAAGGAAGCATATGGGCGACTCTCTAGCATAATGAGGAGAGTTGGTCCTTCTCTAGATTGGCTACATGAGAGTAGGATGATTCTGAGAAAACTACCAGTTATCGATCAGGTCTGTCCAACAATTGTTGTTTGTGGTGCACCTAATGTTGGAAAGAGTGCTTTCATCTCGACTCTATCGAGTGGTAATATGGAAGTAAATCACTATCCGTTTACCACTAAACAGTTACACGTAGGTCACTTCAACCACCGCAGAGTTCCTCATCAGATGGTTGACACTCCCGGATTATTAGACAGGCCCATGGATGATAGAAATGCAATTGAGATGCAGGCTATTGCAGCGATAGAACATGTAGGAACATTGTGTATTTTCTTGATGGATATCTCAGAAAGTTGTGGGACAAGCTTGGAAGACCAACACAATCTACTGGAGGAAGTGAAATCATTACTTCCAGAAATTGATATGATTGTTGTAGTATCTAAAGCAGATTTAATGGAACCAAGACCTGTAAATTGGGAAGAGGTAAAACTGGCTGAGGAAAATTGGGATGGAGAGGGCGAGCCAGCACTTCCAATTCTAATTGATGAGGAAGGCTGTGTGACCATTTCAGCCGTTGAAGATGTTGGAGTCAAATCGCTTAGACTTGAAATGGTAAGGCGATGTAAAGAAAATTTATCCAGCGACCCATTAAGCTTGCCAGAGGGATGGCACAGACAAGATTAGCCTGCAAATCCAACTAATCTCAGGGCTATTGGCGCTACTACGGCCAAGAAGAACACGAAGAACATGATTCGCATCATTCTGTCATTTTTCCCCTGCTTTTCGAATTTCTCATTACATTCTACTGCTTTACAAACTCGAGGGTCTG
>NZLM01000103.1 GCA_002694245.1 Methanobacteriota archaeon | reverse complement strand
TGTGATGGTGTAGCGGTTAGCACGGTAGGTTGTGGTCCTGCCAGCCCGGGTTCAATTCCCGGTCACGGCCCCATTATGATTCCTTGATTTTGGTTGAGAAACCGTTGTGTTTTTTATTTCATACCACCGAAACTTCATAACTTCACCTTAGCACCTTGAGGCTGGATGGGATGCGTATGGTAGAGCGTGAGCAAGTCGACTTGACTAAGAATTTCTTAGTATCATTAATGGAAGAGCAACTCGAAATTCAGCAACATGTCATGGTGGATTTCACAAATCAACCTATTGTTCACAATGGTGATACGTTGCGTCATATGGCTGCTAGAATCGTTGAAGAAGCAACAACTGTTTCACCAAGAGGAATCGCTGAGGATGTACTTGCAAGAGCCGGGATTGATAATCGAATCCCTGCAGAACCAGAAATAACATCCGGACATCTGAGACACGTTGGCAAAAGAGCACGAAAGGTCGCAAAAGGAGAACGGAGTAGTAAAACTAGACGAGTAGTTCGAAGAAAGGTCAAGCGCCACGTACGAAGGGCAAAATCTCGACCCGCTGTAGGTCACGAAAATCAGCCTAGAAGGCGAGCAAGAAAAGTTACGCTTTGAAACCCAACAAACAAAAGTGATTTCTCCTCCGCCAGCACTGGGTGACGGTAATGGACATAGCTAATCCCAGCGAAGAGCATCTCATGCTAAGAGAAATGGTTAGAGATTTCGTTAAAGAACATGTAGAGCCCCAAGCCCTAGAGTATGACCGAGATGAAAAGTTCAATGTAGACTTATTTCGCTCTCTAGGTGAGATGGGTTTGCTGGGAATCACTGCTAGTGAAGAGCATGGTGGTGCTGGCCTGGATGCCATTGCTGCTACAATAGTACATGAGGAATTATCAGCAAGTGATCCAGGTTTTGCTTTGGCCTATCTAGCACATTCGATGCTTTTTGTAAACAATCTTGAGTTTAATGGAAACGAAGAACAACGTGCAAGGATATTGCCTAAAGTTTGTTCAGGCGAGTGGATTGGGGCAATGGCAATGAGTGAGCCTGATGCAGGTACTGACGTGTTGGGCCTTTCTTCTACTGCAACTCAAAACCCTGATGGATCTTGGAAACTAAACGGTAGAAAGATGTGGATCACCAATGGTTGCATCGATGATGACGGAACTCCTGCAGATATTGTTTGGGTTTATGCAAAAACAGGAATCGATGAGAAAGGAAGAGCACAAATCTCGACATTCTTAGTCGAAAAAGGTATGCAAGGTTACAGTGTAGGTCAAAAAATAATCGACAAAACTGGAATGAGAGCCTCCAACACTGCGGAGTTGGTGTTCGAAGATTGTATTATACCTAAGTCCAATCTTGTCGGTGAGGTTGGAGACTCGATGAGTCACATGATGAGAAATCTCGAGATTGAAAGATTGACACTTGCTGCAATGTCTCTGGGCATTGCTAGAAGGTCATTGGATGAAATGAATAGGTACGCCACTGATAGAGAAGCATTTGGCAAACAGATTCGAGACTTTGGTCAGATGCAGCGGTATATTGGTGAATCTTGGGCAAAATATCGAGCCATGAGAGCATACATCTATGACACAGCAAATAACATTGGTTTGGGTAACTCAGGTCAAAGATTAGACAGTGATGGTGTGAAACTCTTCGCTACGACAGCTGCTAAAGAAATAGCGGATGCTGCTATGCAAGTTATGGGAGGTTACGGGTACGTGGCTGAGTATGTAGTGGAACGCCTTTGGAGAGACTCAAAATTACTAGAAATCGGTGGGGGTACGATTGAATCTCACCAGAAAAACATAACTCGCGACCTATCAAAGGCACCAGACGCAGTAAATAGATGATAAATTTCAATTCTAAACTGATTGCCAATCATCACCTGTCCACCATTCTGTAGAACCATTGTCAAGAGTCCTCCAGGTGTATCCATTTTCGTCTGTCCATTGTTGGGTTACTACAGGCTCAGGAGTGTAGGTGGGTTCTGCACTAGTCTGCTGAATCATTGCTTCTGAGTGAGTTGGGTTGAACGACTTAAATTGGCCTGCCATCAAAGGTTCGGTTTTTGTTAATTCAATTTCTACTTCAGAATCTTTCTTTCCTCTAACAAAGAATAACACAGCAATTACTAGAATTACTACTCCAACAGAAACAGAAATAATCAGAGTAAGGTTGCTAGATTCGTCTTCGCTATTGGATGCTGCTAATTCGGCCTCTCTTTGAGCATTATCACCAACGCCATCTCCATCTGAATCAGCAGTTTCAGTTGGATCATTCGGGAATGCGTCTGCATTATCGCCTACACCGTCATTGTCAGAATCTTTCGTTTCGTTACCATCAAGTGGCGCCCAGTCAGCATTATCTCCTACTCCATCAGAGTCAGAATCCTTAGTTTCATTAGAATCAAACGGTGCCCAGTCTGCGTTATCACCAACTCCGTCAAGGTCACTATCTTGAGTCTCATTTTCATCTAAAGGTGCCCAATCTGCATTATCACCAACACCATCGCCGTCGCTGTCTGCTGTTTCATTGGCATCATCTGGTGCCCAGTCTGCGTTATTTCCAACGCCATCACCATCATTGTCTGCTGTTTCATTAGCATCAAAAGGAGCCCAATCAGCATTATCTCCGACGCCATCACTATCGCTATCGAGTGTCTCGTTGGAATCAAATGGGAATGCATCTGCATTATCACCGACACCGTCTAAATCTGAATCTTGTGTCTCTGAGGAATCCTCTGGGAATACATCTGCATTATCTCCAACCCCATCATTATCTGAATCTGCGGTTTCACTAGCATCATTAGGTGCCCAATCGGAGTTATCACCCACTCCATCACCATCACTATCTGCAGTCTCACTGGAATCTAGTGGTGCCCAATCTGCGTTGTCACCTACTCCATCACCATCACTATCAGCGGTTTCACTGGAATCTAGTGGTGCCCAATCTGCATTGTCGCCCACTCCGTCACCATCGCTATCTGCTGTTTCATTTGCATCGTTTGGCGCCCAGTCAGCGTTGTCACCTACTCCATCACCGTCAGAGTCTGATGTTTCGCTGGGATCGTTTGGAGCCCAATCAGCATTGTCGCCAACACCGTCATTGTCTGAGTCCGCATGCTCGTTTGGGTCGTTAGGGAATGCGTCATCTTGGTCATCATATCCATCATTATCTGTATCGATGTCTGTAATTTCGATTACATTACTCATAACGGCTTGACCAAAGTCTATGCCATCTGAAGGTGTAACCTCAGCTTTCCACATTTCACCTGGAGCTGTATTCGCTGATGAAATCATGTCCATGTTATCAAAAGAAGTCTGTCTGACTCCATCTACATACCAGTGAATCATGGTTCCAGATTCTGGGTCACCGTTTGGATCTGAGAATTGGTAGATTAGTATCAAATCCTCAGTTGTGTTTGCAAAGTCGATTGGTATCAAGTCAACATTTGCAACACTTGGGGGATCGTTGGGCAGAATGAATTCAGGAATAATCAATTGAGTGTTGTCCCAAGAATCGCCGCTATTCCAGTTATTACCATTGCTCTTCATTACTGCAATACTCGCTGTAACATCTCCGCTTCCAGTGGCTGGTGCCGTCCAATCAAAGTTCCATCCAATCTGGTTACCGTTGCTGTGAGTTGCACTGTTTTGGCCACCATTGATCTTTGTACCAGTTCCCGGGTTGGAAAGTTGACCTTGATCTACAACTACGTTGAAGCCTCCTGTGGTTGATCCTCCTGCACCAGTCAAGTCAATGGTTACGCTGTATGTCTGGCCAGCAGTATATTCTGCAGGGAAATTGTGAGTAACAGTTACTCCACCCCCGTTGCTATGACATCCACAACCGCTTGATGCTTGGTTGTGTTTTCCACCAGAATTAGCTTCCATGCCTGGTACTGCAGATAGCAAAAGTAAGCCTGCTACTGCGAAAATCAACTTAGATGACACCTTCATAACCGTTAAGAAAGTAATTTTTCTTATGATTGTTTGTATCTATTGGTGTTAGTTGGATAGTCCTGGTCGGAGTCGAACCGACGTCCCCGGGACCAAACCCCGAGATGATGGACCACTACACTACAGGACTGTGGTGTCCTGCCGTGGAGGATTCACTTCAAGTTAGTTTCGCCTATT
>NZLM01000102.1 GCA_002694245.1 Methanobacteriota archaeon | reverse complement strand
ATATTTATACTATCATATTATTCAGAAGTCAACATCTTTTCCATTAATAGTGTAGGTTTTTCCTCCAAAACCTGCATCCATCTTTTCTATGTCTGACATGTTATCGCTATCTACTCTTTTATTTTTATCTTTTTTCAACTGTTCTAATCGAGTAGATTTTTTAGGTTGCTCTTTCTTTTTAAAGATACCAACAAATTGCCAAGGATTCATACTCATAACTTAACCTGATACATATGTTTGACCATTTTTGAATTTGGCATAGTAATTTTTTTGTTGATGGATTCTACCTAGCACGTCTTGTATTTCATGCATTTCTCTTTTGAGCTCTGGTGATGTTTCACCTTGTGCAATAGCTAACCCTCTTCGGCCTGCTTTTGCTCTAAGAGCATGTTCTATAATTTCTACATCTCTTATAGATAATTCAAAGGTTGTGTTTGGTTTAGTCATTTTTTCCTCTTATTTGTTCTACAATTGACTGAGCTGTGTAGGCTGATAAAGTCCAACCTAAATGTCCGTGACCGGTGTTGTAATAAATTCTTTTACTATTACGACTTCTATTTACCACTGGCATCATATTAGGCATCATCGGCCTAAGGCCTGCCCATGGTGTAATGTTTTCAGTGTTTATACCTGGAAACATTTTTTCTGCCCAATTAATCAAAGGCTTAATCCTAGTTTGAATAATATCAGTGTTATACCCATTAAATTCTGCTGTGCCTGCTATTCTTAATCTATCTTTTCCTAATCTTGATGTTACTATTTTGGCCTCATCATCTAATAGACTTGTCCATGGTGCAACTTTAGGATCGTGTATTGTAATTGAATATCCTTTAACAGGATATATCGGTAGGTTATCACCAATTGTGCTTGCCAGCATTTTACTTTCTACACCGGCACAAACAACAACAGGTCCTTGATGTTCATGCAGATCAGATTTAAGATTTCTAATTTTTATTTGCCGCATTTTCACATCATATTTGCGTTGTAGGACTTTCAAAAGTTCTACACAAAATTTATGTATGTCACCTGTAAAGTCTGTGTCATTGTACATACCGCCTAGTAGTTTAGGTGGACGCACTAGAGCAGGTTCTATTTTGATACATTCGTCAGCACTTACTTCCCATCTATTCAGCCCTGCCTTAGCATAAACTTCATTTACTCTTTTAGCATTTTCGTATTCGGCTTCATTGGTGTAGATATGCAATATTCCTTTTTCGACTTTGTCAAATTGAATGTCTTCTTCGAAAGCAATCTTCTTGTAAAGGTTATGGGCTTCGAGAGCCATTTCACAAGTACGTTGTGTATTTGTGTCAGCATTAGGTATCTCCTTTATAAATTTAAAGAACCAACTGTATTTGTCTATGGATGGCCAAGGATTTATCTTGAGAGGTGCGTCTTTCTTTGAAAGCCATTTGATGCCTTTATAGACACTACGCCAACTGTTCCATACCTCTGCGTTACTTGCACTAAGTTGTCCGCCGTTAGCATAAGAGGTTGCCATGGCAGGATACTTCCGTTCGTCGTAAATTGTAACAGAGTATCCCGCTCTGGCCAAGTAATAGGCAGTTGTTATGCCGGTTATGCCGGCTCCCACTACTGCCGCTTGCATTACATTGCGTTCTTTTTATCCTGGATTTCTTTTCTACGATCTTTAGTAAGTTTACCAAGATCTCCTAAAGCCTTTCTTGCTCTAGCTGCCGCGGCTTTAACACTTTTATCTTCAAATGTTTCAGCCTCTGCAATATAGTTGTTGTACGCCTGTACGATTTGTTCATGCAATGTTGTCATTTGCCTTCTCCTTTTTTTTAATTTATGTTAACGTTATCAGATCCTGTTGCAAGTTCTCCGCATACGTCTGCGTCGTCACCTGCAATCACTATATCCACACCACCAATCTTAACAGTGCTTTGCAAATCAGCTGAAATAGTTTGTGGTGCATGTATACCTATTCCATGCCCTGCAACCCCGTCACCGTCTACAATAATAAGTTCATCGTTCGCTTTTACTGTGGTTTGACTAGGTATCAAATCGCCACCGGCAGTGTCATTATCTCTACTTACTCCCGGCATCAGTTTATTGTAATTCCTGTAGTTGTGGCTGTGTATTGTTTTGCAATATTATCTTCAGTCTTTGCGGTACAGGCAACACTAGACTTTTGCATTTCAAATTTGCCTGTAGGACCAACAGAAAACATAAAAGGTGCTAGTCCCATGCTTTCATCAGTTTGTACAATTAGAACCATTGGTTTACTAATTTTGTATGAAGATGTTGTTTCTTTATCAAGACGTGCAACTATTTCTTCTCCACTAGCTAATTTAAACGATACGACATCGCCGTCTTTATAAGGTGTTTCTATTATCATGATATTGAATAACCTGTGCCTGTATAACCTGTATGTTCTATATAATTCATAAAATCTTCTTTTGTCCCTATTACTTTATCATTTATTTTTATTTGCGGAAAAGTTCTGGCTCCGGGAAAGTTTTCAAAAACGTCATCTCGAGTGAAGTCTACATCTAATTGTTTGTAAACATACTTGTAGCCACGTGTTTCACAAAACTGTTTTGCTTGATCGCAATGCGGACAAAGAGGCTTTCCCCATATTTCAATCATAAACTAAATCCTTTCAACATGTCTTTGTCAACATCTTGTTTGATGCCACCGATAATATACGATTCAACTTCTGTTTCCTGCGGAGCAACTTGCAATCCTGAACTGGACAACCAATGTGTTGTCCACGGTAATGGGTTTGTATTTACTGGCTGATCGAATATAGCCTGCAGACCTAGTGCCTTCAAGCGTCTATTCGCAATATACTCAACATACTGATGAAGCAATGTTGTGTTAAGTCCAATCATTGAACCATCTTTGAAAAGATATGTTGCCCAATCTTTTTCTTCTTCAACACACTCGCGCCACAGATCATAAACTTCTTCTTCACATTCTTTTGCTATTTCTGCCATTTCTGGATCATCTTTACCTTGTGCCCATAGTTTTAGAACGTGTGTGCTAAGTGCCAAATGTTGTGCTTCATCTCTTGCAATTAAAGAAACAATTTTTGCGGAACCTTCCATTAGTTTTAATTCGCCAAATCCAAATGTACATGCAAACGATACGTAAAAACGTAATCCTTCTAGGATATTCACAGTCTGCATAGCAAGATACAATTTCTTTTTGACATCACGCATGTTGCCTTCTTTACGATGAATAAAAGCATCTGCGGCATCATTGAAAGCATCGTAGTACTTTGTTACAGATTCAGCACGAGCAAGAATTTTTTCATCATCAAGGATTGTATCAAATACTTCGCTTGGATCTGGATATACATTTTTCATAATATGTGTATATGAACGTGAATGAATAGTTTCAAAGAAGTCCCAAGTAACAATACATCCTTCTAGTTCAGGAAGTGATACATGCGGTAAAAAACTTAAACACGGTCCGCGTCCTTGCACACTATCTAAAAGTGTTTGATACTTTAGATTAGCTGTGAAGATGTGTTTTTGTTCTGGCCTGAATGTAGCATAATCTGCACGATCTTTTTGTAAACTAACCTCTTCTGGTCTCCAAAAATATCCTAGCATTGTTTGATTGAGTTTATCAAACACAGGAAATTTAAACGTATCATAACGCTGTGTATTTTGTTCTGCACCAAAAAACATTGTTTCTTTGGTAAAATCTACTTTCTCTTTATTAAAAACTGTTCTTGACATTTTCTCAATCCTTACTGTATATAATAACTTAAAATGTTTTGCGTGTCAACCTTAAATTGCACATGCATCACAAGTTTCTTCATCTTCATTTGCCAAAGTTACTGGCTTGACTTCTGGCTGGTTATCATGCCAACCTAACGAATGTGCTGGCTCATCTGTCATTTCACTTGGATCAGTTTTATAATCGTAGGTGTTTTGATAGTAAGAAGTCTTCCAACCCAACTTGTATGTACTTAGCAAATCTTTAATCATAACACTCATTGGAACTTCATTATTTTCAAAGTGTGTTGGGTTGTATGACCAGTTACCACTAATGGCTTGGTCAAAAAACTTTTGCATTACTGCGACAACATTGATATAGCCTTCGTTACTAGGCATATCCCATAATAAAGTGTAGTGAGCTTTTAAACTCTGGTACTGTGGAACAATCTGCTTAAGAGGCCCTTTTTTGCTTTTCTTAACGGACAAGTATCCTCTAGGTGGCTCAATTCCGTTTGTGGCATTCGACACAACGGAACTGCTCTCTGAAGGCATCTGTGCGGACAATGTGCTGTGCCGTAGTCCGTGTTCCTTGATATCGGCTCTAAGAGTCTCCCAATCATATTT
>NZLM01000101.1 GCA_002694245.1 Methanobacteriota archaeon | reverse complement strand
CACAAGAACAGGTGAGATACTATTGACGTTCAGAACTTCTAATGCATGTTCCATATCAATTTCAGAAATTGAAGACCATCGCCCGTCAGCTATTCCTGCATTATTTATCAACAAGTCAATTGGTCCAATCAATTTCGATAGATCAGAAAGAGCCTTGGCATCCCTTACATCTAACCTATGCGTGTGCAGGTTTTTGTTTGAAATTATAGCAAGCTCATCATCTTCATTTCGATAAGTTGCATGTACGATATAGTTAGAATCGAGTAATTGCTTTACTAACTCTAACCCTATGCCTCTATTTGTGCCTGTGACAACAGCGGTCTTCATGGCTTGTTGTACTATGGCTGCAAATTTAATTTTAGGGATTAAACAATCAAAGTCCCACTGCGATAAGCCCCATAGATATCCATGCTCCAGCCATTGAACCTAAGTTCGTTAGGGCTGTAACTAATAGAACCCTACCTGCTCTATTTGTCCAGAACAATTTTGCAGAGTCCAACTTCAAAAACTCGGTCAAGTCCTCCCCTGTTGGCTCTTTCACTTTCATTTGTGCGTAACCAGCAAACCATCCAGCAGCTAATGCGGGATTTAGGGATGTAATTGGTGATGCAAGAGCTGCAACCATGATGGAAATCGGATGACCACCTGCAAGAAGACAAAATAATGCTGCACCGATAAAATTCCCAGCAAACCAGTAGATGCCGTTTTCTTTTATTGAAGCAATATCTCCATTGTAGAAAAACCACCCTAGAAGGCCAACTAAAGCAATGGGAATTGCATACGATATCGACTTGATTAAACGCCCTCCTTTTGGAACAATGGATAATTCGTCTATTCTTTGCTTATCGCTTGTAATATCACTTGCAAGTAATCTACTGACTCCCTCCAAGTGACCAGCACCTAGAACTGCCAACACTTTTCCATTACCGCGGATTGCAGATATTTTCCTTGCTAGATATTCATCTCGTTCATCTATGAGTGCTTCTCCAGCACCTGGAGAAACTTGTCTTAATTCCTCCATCAATGAAGTAAGTAGATCCTTATCTGCAAGCATGTCTTCTAATTCGAGTTCTTCTTCAGTCTCTTCTTCAGCAAGTAAAGCCCACATAAGCCCAAACTTTTCCTTAATCCCCATTTTATTCCATGCTCGCCGAAGTGTTGTCTGAATGTCTCTATCTACTAACTCAACTTCCAAGCCATATTCATTTGCAGCATTCACAGCTGCCAATAACTCTGCACCTGGTTGTTCTCCTTCATCAATCCCTAATTTTCTCTGCTCTGCAGCTAGTAGTGATTGGAGCAAGACCATAGGCGCTTTTCCTTCTTTGATGACCTTGAGCAAGCCCTCCCTGTCCAGTCTTCTTTCTTGGGTTAATGCTTCGAATCTACTTTGACATAGTTCCACTGCAACTATTTCTGGATTCCAATTCTCGATATTTTCCTTTACAGCTTCGACTGATGCGGTAGCAACATGAGCAGTCCCGAGTAGTCTCAAATTTTCATCAACATCGATAATTGGTGAAGCCATCAGTTCTCGCCTCCAAAAATTTCACTTAGGATTTTTGTCATCTTATCAACGGCCTGTGAATCTGTTTCACAGTCTAATTCTTCAAAGGGTATTTGCCCACCTGCAACCGATTTATGTCCACCTGCACTACCTTTTTCGAATTTACTTGACAGTATTTTTCCAAGATGCAGTTCGCTGCTAGAAGATCTAGCGGAGAGTATGACTTTACCCATTCTAACTCCATAGGCAATTACAATGTTTACATTTTCAGTTGGCAACAAGAAATCAGCGACTTGCGATAGAGCGTCTCTATCCGATAATTGGGATATTGGTGCTAACATCAAACCATTGTCTAATTTAGCATTGGATAATGCTTCTGTGAAGATTGAAAGAACATTTTGGGTTCTCGGTGGGCTTTCGAAGGAACGTAATAATTCGTTGTCAATCCATGCACTAAGCCAAGACAAGGCTCTGAGGTCAACGGCATTGAATGAGCGTGTGAATCCTAGTGTATCTGTTCGAATACCAAATGCTAGTGCTGTAGCAACTCTAGAATTCATTTCAACATTAGAATTCATCATTACAGAAGCCATTAGGGATGATGTTGCTGCGAATTCTGGCCTAACTAGTATCACATCCCCAGCTGGTCTAGTATCGCTAGGGTGGTGGTCGATTACAATATGCGGAACACATTTTTCTGGTAGAATATTATTTGCTCCAGGATGACTAAAATCAAGACATATTACGATGTCTGATTTTGCTAACAAATCCTCAACTTCCCAATCCAATATCACCTTGCGTATCTCTATATCCAAAATTTTAACCATGGCTCGGTTCTGCTGATGTTCGATCATTCCGCCGTGTATTATCGTAGCACTATGTCCCAGTGATGTGGTAAGATGTTGCATCGCCAAAGCACTTGCTAAAGCATCAGGGTCCGGGTTATCATGGCATACAATCAACACTTCGGCCTGTTTAATTTCGGTTAATTTTCTCACAACCTCTCCTGCTCCTTGCTTCCTGTCGATTGAGCGCAATTTATCCTGAATTGCTGTAGCGGTTAAGTCGGAGACAGATATTATTTCAGCACCCTCAATTTCAAAGGTCGATAATATTGGAGAGTTCGGCCATATTTTCTTCAACTCAAAAACAGGGTCATCATCACAGATAATTTCCTCAAGTATCAATATGGCTGTTGGAGAAACATCTGGTAGTGGCATCTCATGCAACTCCATTTCAGTTGGTAAAGCTACAATTTCTACATTTTCCATTGGCACTAAGTCTTCAGCAAGACCAATTATTCGTACTCTAGACCTAGCACCGATCCAATCTGCAAGACGGATAGAGAGATTATCAGAGCCAAAAATCAAGAACATTTCAATCCTCCATCGCTTCTAATACCGAGAATAGATCTACGTGCTCACGTACATCATGTACCCTTATCATGTCAATTTTCTTTTCATATGCCTTTGCAGCGACAGCTAGACTGCCCGCAAGCCTTCCTTCTGTGGTAGGTTGATTACAGATATCTCCAATCATAGATTTTCTCGAAACTCCCCACATAACCGAATATGGACGTAATGAATCACTGGCTCTCAATAACTCAAGATTATGCTGCAACAATTTACCAAAACCAATTCCGGGATCGAGATATATTTTTTCAATAGGGTGGCCGTTATCCACCAATCTGTCCGCTTTTTCTAACAGATTTTCTCGGACTTCTTCGACTACATTGGTGTATTTTGGATTTTTTTGCATGTTACCAGGCTCACCTTGCATGTGCATAATACAAACACTGCACCCGCTTTCAATTACAAGATCAAACATTTTTTGATCCCTTAATCCGCTTACATCATTTATCATCGATGCACCGGCCTCTAGAGCCTTTTTCGCTACAATATGATTTCGTGTATCTATCGAAACGCGACAGTGCTGTGAGACTTCTGTCACAATTGGAATAACTCTTTCCATTTCCTCTTCTATAGATATTGGTTTGGCTCCAGGTCTGGTCGATTCGCCACCAATATCAATCCAATTTGCACCATCATCTACCATCTCTAGGGCCCTTGCTACACCCCCCTTTCTTGAAGATTCATGAAATGAATCGGGTGTGGCATTGATTATTCCCATGACAAGTGGTCGGGTTTTTCCATCCCCTTCCAAGACTGCCATGTTGCACCTCCTGTCCGCGGCAGGTTTTATGACATGTGGAGGTACAGATGTACCTATGTCCGAAGATAATGAGGTCTTGGAGTCCTCTGATGTTATCGATTCTTCGGATGATGTTGTAATGCCAAGCGATGAAAAGATGATATTCGCAGAGAGCATATTTACAAGACTAGAACCACCATCCATTGGCGCAATCCCTGCAATGATACATGCTAAAGCTAAGACTGTAGGCGGGATATTTGCTGGTTACGCCGTATTTTGGTGGTTAACTGTTTTACAGGTTGATGAAAAGACAGGATTCGAATCAATCTTTTTTGGGCCAGACTTCCTAACAATTACCATTCTTGCGCCGTGTTTGGTGTTTGTAGGTTCTCTCTTCTCCGATTTTAGTAGAGAATTAGGACAATTATTTCCAGGGCTTGTCAGTGGTGTAATGTTTGTTCTTGCAGTTTTGTATACTTTTGAGCCAGCTATCATGGGATTAGCGGGTGATCTTGAGACAGGAGACGCATTGTGGAAGACATTCAGATTAGCCGTCCTTTGTTTCACAGTTTACATGGCTGCAAAGCTGCTAATCGATGCATGGTTATTGGTTTGGGTAAAGGAATTTATCTCTAAGCATCCAGGCATAGGATACTCTGATTCTCTGGATGAAAATTCCCCAGCAGTTGACGCAGTTACCGAGCCCGAGGCTTGAAACGCAGAATCTCTTCGGATTGATATGGGCGACAGACTTGATATTCTCCGTCTCGGTTACCGCAGAGGTAGAGATCCTCGAATTACGACCCATTTGGCTCTAGTTGCAAGAGCAATGGGAGCCACAGGCTTCCTGTTGTCGGGTGATGAGGATAAATCAATGTTCGAAAATCTGAAATCAGTAAGCGATAGGTTTGGAGGTACGTTAGATACTGAGCACGTGAAAGGAATGAAGTTTCTTAGAAAACATGTGGCTGAAGGCGGCATAGCAATTCATCTTACAATGTATGGAGAGCCCTTCAGGAAGGCGATTCCAAAAATAAGGAGGGACAGACCAGTTGTTGTAGTGGTTGGTGGAGCTAAAGTCCCTGGAGAGGTTTTCAAGGTGTGTCAACATAATATTGCTGTGGGTAATCAACCCCATTCTGAGGTTGCTGCATTAGCTCTATTCATGGATGCATGGTATGGTGAATCCGCAAGCGAGATTTCCTTCCCGGATGCACGGCTTGTTATTGAAGGGGCCAACGATGGAAAAATCGTCCATGAAAGTGAAGAGGAATAATCTCTGTGAGCAAACACTTACTAGGAGTACATAGTATCAAATTTATTCAGTTTGTACTCGCAGGCGATAAAATGTAACCTCAAATCGCCCTTGCCAATGATTATACCCCCTATACAATCAGCAAATCTGATGTCAGGGGACTGGTCTCAGAAGGGAGATACATCTCTTGGAGACAATATCGCCCTTTTCGACGCAACAGATGGCATTGCTTCTGGCGGTGAAATACCTGACCAAGCATCTGGCACAGGCGTACTTCTGTTGGCTGATGGTAGCAGGTTTGTTGGAGAATTATTTGGCGCAAAAGGATGGGGTGAGGGAGAGTTAGTATTTACAACAGGAATGACCGGTTATCAAGAGTCATTAACAGATCCCTCATTTGCAGGGCAAGTCCTAACCTTCACATATCCGTTAATTGGTAATTACGGCATCCATCACGGGACCAGTGAATCTGCTGGTGTTTGGCCGAGGGGTGTTGTTGTAAGGCATGCAATGAAAAATCCTGACCACAGAGATTCCATTGCCAGTTTAGGAGAATTCCTATCTTATCATCAGGTCCCAGGAATCGAGCAAATCGACACTCGTGCTATAACACGCAGAGTTAGGGAGTACGGTTGTGTTTTGTGCGTTTTTGGTCCGATAGAGGATGAAGAGGCGCTCAAGCTACATCTGAATAATTTGACGTCACCAGAATTAGAAGATTTGGTAGATTTGGTATCAATAAATGAGCCAGTTATAGTAAACGAAGGCGCTACAGATAAACTAGGAAAGCCGCTTCCAAGAATTGCAGCTATCGATTGCGGAATAAAATACAACATCTTGAGAAGTTTATGTTGTCATTTTGAAGTGGTATGGTGTCCTCCAAGCACCTCTTTTGCACAGGCAAGATCATTTGGGATTTCTGCTCTATTTTGTTCAAACGGACCTGGAGATCCAGCCCATCCGGGAATGGCTACAAATGCGCGAAATACACTTGCTGAAGCTGTCAAATCAGACATGCCGGTCATGGGAATCTGCCTAGGCCATCAGCTACTAGGTCTTGCCAGTGGCCTGCAAACCTACAAGATGCGCTACGGCCACAGAGGTGCTAACCAGCCGTGTGTTGATTTAGAATCAGGAAGAGTCTGGATTACAAGTCAGAATCATGGTTTTGCTGTAGCTGATCCCGATGCAGGAATGCTTGCTGCACATCCTTCTGGTGCGTGTTCTCCTGAAGGAGAGAATTTGCATGGTTCAAAGGTGAAAGTACGTTTTGTCAATGCTAACGATAGAACAGTGGAAGGCCTTGATTTAGTAAACAAATCAGTTTTCACGGTACAGTTTCACCCGGAAGCGGCACCTGGTCCTCACGATGCTTATCCATTGTTTGAAAGGTTTAGAGACATGGTTGATGAACACTATGGGGGTGGGAATTGATGCCAAGGCGAGAGGATTTGGAGACAATTCTAGTTCTGGGTTCTGGTCCAATTAAAATCGGCCAAGCAGCAGAGTTCGATTTCTCAGGTTCTCAAGCAGTTCAAGCACTTAGAGAAGATGGGTACAAGGTAATATTAGTCAATTCAAAT
>NZLM01000100.1 GCA_002694245.1 Methanobacteriota archaeon | reverse complement strand
GTTATATGATATTTCAGACGGAAGCTTTGATTACACTACAATGCATTTGTGGTTCCTTTATGAGCTAATCATCTTCGTTTTTTGCTTTTCTATTTTGTACAAGTTCAGGTTCATTAAGAACTTATTACGTATGAAGATATCGGCAAAAATTTTATTACTTCTTGGGATATGGTTAATCTCGACTGTGCCTCTTGCGTATTTTCTGAATAACTTGTGGCATCCATTAGCACTGAAGGCTTCATCCGGATACTTTGATTTAAAAATTGGAAATATGCTCTATTATTTTTCATATTTTTTGGCAGGTGTAATACTTTACTCAAATCAAAACATCCTCATCAAACTACAAAATACAAAAACCATTTTTCTCTTAAGTGTTCTATCCATACTTGCATTTTTCGTACGCGTTTACTCCGATCATCTGACCATAGGGCAGGCTGATAATTTAAGTAACGTAGCAAAAATGGATTTTAATCCAATACTAGTATTCTTTAGTGCCTGTATGATTGGAATGAACTCTGTTTTGTTTTGTTTGTTTTTTATTGGATTGGCGTCTAAATTTATAAAATCAGGCAGTACAATTCTTAGTTGGTTCGTTGAGCTTTCCTATCCAATATACATTATACATATCATCCCGATTACAATGATGACTGCTGTATTTTATAATGCGGGGTTGAACCAATTGAGTATATTGCCGCTCACCGTCATTGCTGGTTTCGCTGTTTGTGTTATTTTATATTATGTATTTATTAAATTTACCCCCGTTAACTGGCTGATAAATGGTTATTCTAAATCATCGTTTAAAATAAAGTTTTTAGGTGGTTAAACGATTAAGTATGTTTTACATTAGCTGGTAAAATTAAATGCCTGGGTATGAGAACCTTTATTCTAAATTGGGATGGTATTACCTGGTTACCCTAGATGGAATAAAGTATCTAAGGTATATCTTGGGCCTCAATCCAAAGCTGGCAGTCGCGAACCGTGCCTCTTTTGTCATCCTAAGTCGGTGTGCCTGAAAAAGCGTGTTATTAGGCAGAACCAATTTGCATGTGCTCTAATTATTCTCGGACCTCACAGTTAACCTCTGCCCAAAAGGTAACGCGATCTGCAAAAGATTTTTATAATTATCATTCGTTAATCATCTTGCAATGTACTATCAGATAATTACTATATTAGCGATGTTTTAAATTAAACGGATTTGCGACATCGATTAACTTTGGGTCGCTTTACTCCTCGCCGAAAACAAACAGATATAGGTCCTTTTGGAAATAATTTATATAATTTTTTTGAAAAATTTAGCGTTTTCCAATTATTAAATACACGCTCAAAGACTATCGAAAAAAGGTTCTACACTGGCATGATAATCAAGCTAACTCTAACAGCTTAAGGCTAACAATTTGATTATTGAATACGCAAGGCTTTAGTTGAAAATAAACTTAGTAGTGATTTACAAATTACAGTTCAGCCAAATTCAAAAGTATCTATTTTGTACAATAATGGACTAGTTAATTTTGAAAGTGCGATAATAGGTTTATTGTTTTTATCTAGATTATTTTCTGACAAATACAGTTGGAAGCACTTCTCCAGGGCTGGCCACTCTGTTTCGATAGCGGCAAACCAAGCTGTATTCCTATTTCTGCCTTTACATATTGACATTTGCCTGAAAACTCCTTCGTAAGATAGGCCTAGTCTTTGTGCAGCACGTCTGCTCCTAGAATTTAAAGCATTACACTTCCATTCGTAACGTCTGTATCCATTTTCAAATGCCCATTTCATCATTAGGTACATTGCCTCGGTACCTGCTAACGTTCTTTGTAGTAGTGGAGAAAAATTAATATGCCCAACTTCAATTGTACCGTGTTTTTGATTGATCCTTAAAAAGCTTGCAATACCAACAGACTTTTGATCTGAAACACGCACTATTGAGAAAAATGTTGGATCATCTTTCAGCGCCTCCTTACTCATCCATTCTTGATACTCATATAAAGTTTCATAAGGCCCGTATGGTAAGTATTTCCAATTTTTGCTCCCTGAAACTGTACCGTTCGCTGTATGCAAGTCGGCAGAATGACGCTCGATATCTAACGGCTCTAAACAAACCAACTTTCCACCGAGTATTATACCTTTTGGGTGAGGCGGTGGAATAAAACCATTAACTAAATAGTCTTCCTTCATTTGACCCGCCTGTTCGTCTTAAAACTATATTAATTTTCAATACAAGAGAAAAAAATGTTGCTACCTTTTCAGTGTTTATTTTAAAGCTTCTCGTATTTTTGCCAACAGCATCGCGCGATCTCGTCTTGCTGATAAGGCAACGTCCATCGTTACCTCGACAAAGTTTGTTTTCACATTTGGCTGCAGTTGGCCAATAAGGTCCATATCTGCAGAAATTACAGTTCCCAGCGTGAAGAAACCCCCACCGGAAACCGCATCTCTGTGTAATACAATTGGCTCTGTGCCACTTGGTACCTGTATTGAGCCGTAAGCATAAGGTGCGTCTGTTATGTTTGACGGGTCAGACCCTGCGCTAAATGGTTGTTCGCGATCAACAAACTCGAGAGGTGTGCCGCCCTTAAATCGATAACCCATCCGATCAGCGTCAGGGGCTACAGTCCAGGTTTCACTAAAAAATTTCTTACCAGCCGCTTCCGTAATACGATGCCAATATAATCCTGGTAGGACCCTTAATTCCGCTGGATTCCTAGGACTAAAGCGCAGATTATTTGGAATACTACGGCCTTTTTGTATAGTTTTATCGCCAGCACCAATAGGAATTTCATCACCAGCCTGTATTGCTCGTCCATCTATACCACCCATTGCACCGATTGCATAGGTTGAACGGCTTCCAAGAGATTTTGGTGTTCTTATGCCGCCAGCAAAGGCTATGTAGGCTCTTGCACCTTCGCGTATATAATCGAAGCTCAATACTTGACCTGCTTTAATGGACAATGCTCTCCAAGTCTCTTTTGTCTCACCATCAATTTTTGGAGGCAGTTCACCACCAGTGACAGCGATTGTAGTACCTTCGGTAAATTCCAAAGTTGGCCCCATGAATACTGCCTCAAGGCCAGCCGCACTTTCCTTATTGCCTACCAACATGTTTGCTGCCCTCATTGCAAAACGATCCATAGCGCCGCTTATGGGAATTCCTAAATGAAAGTATCCAGGGCGACCTAGATCCTGAACGCTGGTTGCAAGTCCTGAATTAATTACTTTAATTGGCATTTAGTGTCTCCAATAACTTGCTGTTCGTTCCATCAATATCTTTGTTAAAGGCTGCTAGATCGAATACAACATTTTCAATTTTTGGCTGATATTTGCCGGACTCCACATCGAGAACAATTTGATCGTACTCTTTTCGATTAATAGGTTTCCATTTAACTATGTCGCCAGGTTTAAAAAATACCATGAAGTCGCTTAAATAAGATGTATGTTGAGATGAATCAAAAATTGTAACAGGCGTAATGCCAAACATTTGATAGCCGCCAGCACCACGAACTGAATAAATACAGGAAAAAGAACCACCATATCCCACTGTTTGTTTCGGCGTATCGGTGCGTGGTCGTAGATATTTAGGAACCTGAATTTGACGTTTTCTATCAACCATTTGATAAAGAAAGGGTAGTCCGGCCACGAAACCTACCATACCTACGAACCATGGTGAACCTGAATGTGCTTCAATAAAAGCATCTACACTCTTATATCCGTTGATTTTAGCAGCGAATTCTATATCGGTTGAATTTGGATCCTGATGCCGATCCCTAAAACGCATCAGTGTTTCCGTTGTCCATGGATCTCGATAGTATACTGGAATTTCAATGATCCTAGTGTTGAGTGTAGTTTTCCCTTGATCTGCGTTTTTTTCCATTTCCTTTAGTTCAAATAATAAATCGTCCGGATGTACAATATCCGGATCAAATTTGACCTGATAAGATGCATTTGCTGGACAGATTTCTGTCACGCCCTTTATTTCGGCCTCTCTAATTTCATTGGTCAAAGATAGTGATTTAAAGAAAGCTTCTAGGGACATCTCCTCGTCGATTTCGACAAAAATGTGTTCATCTCCTCCAAAAGTATATCGTGAGGTCAATTCATTTCCTTCCTATTTTGCAAGTTTTTCTGTATTACTATCAAGCCATGGTTCTAGCCAGTTGGTATGAAAAGTTCCGCTATTAATCTCTGGGTCGTCAACTAATGCTAAAAATAATGGTGTGGTAGTTTTAATATTACCAAAACTTAGTTCAGAAACTGCTCTCTTTAAACGTAATATTGCTTTTTGACGGTTTTCAGCATAAACGATAAGCTTACCAAGTAATGAATCATAAAACGGTGGTATTTGATAACTTTGATACAGAAAGTGATCAAATCTAACGCCTAAACCTCCTGCTATTTTAAGATCATCAACAACACCTGGAAATGGCATAAAGTTATTTGAAGGATCTTCCGCATTTATTCGCACTTCAATCGCGTGGCCATGAATTTCAAGTTCGCACTGTGACTTGGAAAGTTTGGCTCCACTGGCGATATTAATCATTTCTACGAGCAAATCGACGCCAGTTATACATTCAGTAATCGGATGCTCAACTTGTATCCTAGTGTTCATTTCAATGAAATAAAAGCTTTTCGATTTTTCGTCGTACAGATACTCTACAGTTCCTGCTCCACGGTATTTTACAGTTTTGGCCAACGCCACGGCAGATTGGCAAAGCGACTCTCGAATTTCTGATGATAAGATACAACATGGTGCTTCTTCCCATACCTTCTGACGCCGTCTTTGTATTGAACATTCTCGTTCAAAACAGTGGATAAAATTTTCTCCATCACCCAATATCTGAACTTCAATATGCCGCGCATTGCTTATAAACTTTTCGAGATACAAATCGCCATTCCCAAAGGCTGCCTTTGCTTCAGCAGACGACTGTGATGCTAATATCAAGAACTCTTGCTCATTTTCAGCAACGCGAATTCCTCTGCCACCACCGCCTGCAGTAGCTTTTATCATGACTG
>NZLM01000099.1 GCA_002694245.1 Methanobacteriota archaeon | reverse complement strand
GCAGCGGATAAAATCCGTAAAGCGTTGGAAGGAAAGGTCATCGAAGATATCGAAATTACACTGCCTCAATTCAGTGGAAGAGAACACGATTTCCTTGGTAAAACTGTCAATAAGGTAGAGGCTAGAGGTAAGGCTCTGTTGATTCATTTTGACACATTTGTAATGTATAGTCACAATCAATTGTACGGTCGCTGGACGGTTAACCTTAGAACGACTGAGGCAAAGAAGTGGAACCGTTCACTAAGGGTTGCGCTAACCACTGACAAACACACTTGCAGACTTTGGTCTGCAACCGATATCTTGCTGATGGAACCTTGGGAGTTATCGGGACATCCTTACCTTGCAAAGCTAGGTCCAGATGTTGTAATTGAGGAGACTACTATTCAGGATTTAGTCGACCACATGAATAAGAAAACCTACCAAAGAAGGAGACTCAAAACTCTGCTACTGGATCAGGGATTCTTTGCGGGTATTGGAAACTATCTGCGCAGTGAGGTCCTGTTTACCTCAGGCTTACATCCAGACAGAACGGTTGGCTCTCTATTAGATGAAGAGAAAGAAAAACTAGCTGAGCAAGCACTATTTTTGTCGAGACAATCTTTCCACAATCCAGGTATTACAATCAATTTAGAATTGTATGAAAATCTGCGCGATGTAGGATTCACAAGAGGTCAATCAAGGCACTGGGTATTCACTCGCAACGACAAGGAATGTCACGACTGTGGAGACTTAATTGTCCACACGAGACCAGCAGGACGTAGACTAGACTTCTGTCCATCTTGCCAATCTTAGTCAAAAGAGAGATTGTTTTCACAAGTGTCTCCGTTATCATCTGAACTAGTCCAATCCGGGCAGTTTGTGCCAAGTCTCGTAATTATTCGGTAAAGCGAACCCTATCCTTAGAATTCATGAATAATCAATATCTGTGAAACCTATCTTACTCGGATTCAGTAATTTGAATGGTTGTGTTTGAACCAAGAGACAGGGATTCCCGGTATTTCTCTTCAATAACCGCCAATCGCTCTTCATTGATTTCATAGGCCGTTGCAAGATTGGCCAACAAATCTCTCTCACGCTCTGTAAGAACAAAATCCTGAATGGTTTTTGCATATGCTTCAAGATATTTCAGTTCTCCTGGAGAATATTCTTCCGGAATTAATCTGCTTGAGCATAGATCGATTAGATTGATTATCGGGCGTCTACCAACAATTATCGTTGTACCCATCAGAACACCACCTAGCATTCCATAACCGATCACGTTTTCCATGGCTTCACTCACAAATACGAACGAAATTGCGCCTATACCAGTAAATATCGTGTTTGTGAAGGTCTTACGCAAATTCGAATCTATTCCGAAGACGGTGTCCTTCAGCGTGGCATGAACGAACATAAGTGCCTCAAATCCAATCGCTGCAGGAGTAATCACGAGGGTGAAAGCCCAGATGAAAAAGAGAGCTCTATCTAATGTGGTTGGATTTGCGCCATATTGGACTCGAATACTATCGGCAAATTCGAAAAATACTCCACCGTTTAAAGCAGGTAACATTGCCAATACTATTACGAAAAATAACAATTGTCCGACTACCTTACCTAAGAATCCGATGTATAGAGAGCGAGAAGGTAAGGAGCCATATACAATACTTCCCTCATTCTCTCGCTGACTCTGCTTCATCGATGCACGCAGGAAGATGAGTCCAATAAGAGAGAATATTGGGCCGAGTAAAATTATGCCCCAAGAACCGGCCGGTTCGTCTACTACCGCTTTGTCAAAATCTCTGGAACATGTCCCAATTTCTGCTGCATATTGGTTTACTCTTTCGGTTACGGAGCCCCACCAGTTCTTGACTATTGGCTCGCTGCCTGCCTCATTGCATATAATCCAGGAAGCATTTTCAAAACCAAACCCTTCTTGAGTCCTGAGAAAAATCCATGTAATCAAACCAATAACTGGAATAACATACCAAACGTGCTTCTTTAGAGTGTCATTATTCAAAAATTTTAGTTGATTGACCCTGTAATAAACTGGGAATGAAAGATAGAGTAGAATGCTTGTAATTTGAGCAAACATGAAGGGTTCCATCTTCAATGGGAAAAGTATGTCCCAAAGACCTTGCCAATGTGATGAATAAGGGAAGATTTCCAATGCTAAAAACGAGGCCTTGATGCCTTCACAGAATAACAATATCGCCATGAAGCGATTCTCTACAGAATTCGTGTTAGCCTTGAAAACAAGATACGAAAGACCGATCATCCAAAACAAGACGACTAGAGAGAATATTGCTACAATATGGTAAAAACCATACAAACTTTCAGGAGAAAAGGCGCTGCTATAATACTCAACAACCTTGCTCATGGGACTTTATAAAAGATTCAGAGATTTAAGAAATACCCTGTTTTTATATTTATTATATCAATTTAGAATGAAATTAATTTACTCTCAAGTGTAAGTTGTATAAAATTCAGGCCTTGAAAGCCCACAATTAAATTTTATAGATCGAGCATACTCCTTTTTTCTCAATAATCCCTGATCCAAGTCTGGGAGTTTACGAGGATGTACTTTGATAATATTACAGAGTGAGTTTCCAGAGGTATGCAAGGGCATCGTCTGTACTGCCTTTACCCTCATCAAACATCCCACCTACAATCTCTTCATCTTTGTACAACGTGTAGGTCTTGTGTATTGCATCATACCACAAGGATGACCCCTCGGGGTGAATGTCTACTTTCCAGTTCTCTTTTGCAATCATTACGATTTCTCTTAGCTTGTCTAAATCATTAGCCTGCTCAAAACTAATCTCTTGTCCATCTACATTTACTGTCGTAATCTGAGGCAAACTAAAGCGAACTTTTTCGATGGTAATTTCGCTTTCTTGTAAGGTTTCATGTTGTGGCATCTCATTTCCTAGTTCCTGAATTAGGGTTTGACCAATCTTTGATACATTCCTAGTTACTGTTTTAACGATAGAGAAGAACAAGAAAACGATAATACTAAGACCACAGAAATAAATTGATATTGGCTCACTGGGGTCACCAACCGAAACCATGACATATCCAACAACAAATATTAGAAATTCTTCATCATTACTTGAATTAAATGTGATAAATTCTTGGAAACTGATGAGTTGATCACCGGGTAAAATCATCGCAAACCGTTCCGAATCATTTAGCCTATGTCTTTCAGATTCAGATTCCCAAAGTCTCCATTCATATGAATCAAAACCAGACCAACCGCAAGAATACTCGATGTCCTCAAAGTCACAGACTCTAACAATTATATCTTGATTTTTCACATCAATCTCAGTACTGTTGGCCATTCCTTTTTCGACGTAAATACCCACTTCTTTATTTCCAGTAGATTCATCTACAGTATATTCAAACGTTTCATATTGAGATCCTTCCCAAATTACCTCTATTCGCTCGTATGAATAATCACCCGGGTCTTCTAACATGTAAATCGCGGTTTCTGGGAAAGTTAACACTGCACCTGCTAGTAGTATACCGATAACGAACTTTGATAATCTGTCTATCACTTTGAGAAATGGTGCTGCAGAAGATGTTTCCGCTTCAGGACCCTCCACGCCAACATCTTCAATATCAGTCACATTTTCTTGCAAATGTTTCTGGCAAATAATTTTGATTGAAAGAAATATATTCATTGCCAGAATTTATACCTCTTTTCCCATTCTTTAGATAATATATCATTAAATTCATGTCTCACAGAAAATTAATAATAATTCAAAATGTGGAATTAGAAGGGAATTAGATGGACTTTAACACAAGGCGCATTTTTTGCATTTTTATTGTGCTTTTATCCGTAGCTAATTTATCTGGCTGTATATTTACCGAAACCGACTCTAGCAATGATTCAGAAAATGAAAACGCCAATGAAAATACTGAACCATATACAATGACTACCCATTGCATTGAGTTTGAACTTCCTGAGAGGTGTTTCATGCTTCTTGTTCCACATAATATAACAGGAGACGTACCCTCAACCTTAGTAGTAGAACTCCACGGTATGGGAGATACTAATCAAATGCAGTTTGAGCTTTCAGCATTTGCTCAGCTCGCTGTCGAACAAAATTTTATTGTCGCTTATCCACAAGGTGAAGAATTAATTTGGAGTTTAGATGTAGAAGAAGTAGACAATGGTATGGATGATGTCGGATTCTTACTTGCTGTAATAGAGCATATCAAAGAAATGCATTCAATTGATGAGAATCGAATTTACATGACTGGATGGTCGATGGGTTGTATGATGACACAACTTTTTGCCCATGAAGCACAAGGAATTCTTGCTTCTGCGGGGTGTATGTCTGGTTATTTGATGAAAGATGTCTCAGCAACAATTTCAATCCCAATTCCATTCATGGAAATTCATGGAGTTTTGGATTCTGTAGTTCAATATGCAGATAATTCTGTAAATTTTATGATTGGCTTTCAAAGTACTAGAGGATTAAATGTTGGAGCAATGCAGAATCTCGAGCGTTGGTCTAATCTCAATGGATGTAGTGGAGTAGTCCCTGAGGTTTTTGATTCCAATGATGATTTTGATATTAGAGGTTATTCTGAGTGTGAAAACGGTGTAGAAGTTAGATTGATGAGTCTTTACTTAGCACGGCACAACCCCTACATTAACGACCATGATGTGCACAATAAACCAGGAAACCCAACAGACACTCCTTCGACACGTATACTTTGGGAATTCATGAGCCAATATGAAAAACAAGAATTTTTTTGATTTGTATCTATTTTCTTTTCCACTTTTGAGACACCTCTCTTTTTGATGACATCCGATTGAGGTTATAACAGAAGCACCTAGGCCTTAATTTCAATATTCCAATTATTCATGAACCCACTCTTCTTCGGCAAGCCAATGAACATAAAATACGGACGCATTATGAGAGTGAGCAGTTGGGAGAAGGCATCTCTACTTGCAGAACAAGGGTGGAAGTTGGTTACAGTTTTAGACTCTAGGGAGGAGATTTGGTATTACCTTCAACATGTTGAAACTAGCAGTTGAATTATTCATCCAAGACCAACTCTATGTCAGGCTCGATTAGAACCTCGAGGAATTAAATGATCGCATGATCATTGCCACACATTAGTTCCAGCTTGACGATTTCGTGAAGCAGTTGTCCAAGATTATCTACACTAGATTGGTGAATCAGATCTAGAAGAAGAACTTTATTTTCAATATAATTGCTGGAAATTATGCCTCAATATATCCAAGGATTCGGCATCACCATTTGCGGCCCGGTCCAAAATTTCTTTCGGAGCCATCCATCCTCCGCCAACCATTTTCACCTGTGGTATCTCCAACCATTCCTTTGCAGAAGCGAGATTTAGTCCTCCAGTTGCACAAATACTAACATTTTGAAGAGGGCCACTCCAAGATTTTACTGTCTTCAAACCTATTTGGGATGCAGGGAATAACTTGACGTAATCGCAACCATGCTCCATTGCTTCCATCGCTTCAGAAAT
>NZLM01000098.1 GCA_002694245.1 Methanobacteriota archaeon | reverse complement strand
TGACATTGATGAATACAACATTCACATGACCGAATGGCAAGATGCGGATACGGACGATGATGGTCTCAAGGATGGCTATGAGTTGTTCATTGGAACCAATCCATTGTTTACTGATCTTGACAACGATGGTGACGGCCTTCGATGGTTCCAAGATTGCGATGACAACAATTCCAACATCAGCCCCTATGCAAATGAGATTCGCAACGGAATCGATGACAACTGCAACGGAGAGATTGACGAAGGCTTACCAGATCTCAATCCCCAGATTTTGATTGTTTCTTATTCAAGCCAATCCGCAGAAGTCAACAGGAACATTGCGATAACCGCCTTTGGCAATTCTGACACAGAAACCATTCTCTTTGACTTCGAAGATCCCCTCCAAACTGAGTTTTCAATCAACCAAGCAACCGTCGTAGCCTCATCGCCGGGAATCTATAGAGGCGAAGTATGTGCGGTAACGGAGGGCCTATTCAATTGTGAATCAATCGTTGTCGAATTCACAACAGTTCAGGAGATTGAAGTCGAGCCCACGATCAAATCAGAACCTGAGGAACGATCGACATATGTATCCCAACTCAGTGAAAACATCGTAACAGTTGTTGTCCTGAGCATCGTTGTTCTCCTCGTAACCGTCCTAGGATGGAAGCGGCCCAAAGCTCCCGTCAAATGGGAACAACCAGTCACGTATGACAACAATGTTCCTGCTGCACCCGACCTGTCCATGTGGTCGAAGTAGATTTGACCATCGAAGATCAGTCCGAACAATCTTCTCCAGGGTACCCCATACAAACATCGCAGAACATGTCCTGTAAGAGATATTCAACAAACAAGAACAGGAATACCATTGTGACGACAAAGTGAATCAGGGTCCATACAAAGACATCTTTGGAATCAAATTCGGAATTCGCAAAAGAAATCAGCAAGATGAACAAATTGATTGGTATTCCAAGCATACCGGTCCAAAACATGAATTGTCCTAGCATTTCGAACAGATTGTCATCATCGCAGGTTTGAGGACCAGAGACGTATCCGATGAATGAGAAGATCGCACCGATGACAGCCATAGCAATGAGGAGTTGGCAAAAGCCCCTGAATTGGAGATTTGCATCTGAAACCAATGGTTGCACAACCTCATTCGAGTTGCTATCATCATCCTCTTCTACGATGGAAGAATCCTCATCTTCGTGATCGATGTACCTTTTTTTCCATCGCTTCATGGCGGGTGATTTGGGTTGAAATCCCTCTGATGCATCCACAGAATCGTCCGATTCTGCTTGGTCTTCATCCATTGCTTCTCGCTAAGAATTGGAAAAAATAAACCATTCGCCAACCTAAAACGGAACCGTTCCATATGCTTCGTAGCCACAACAGTTCGCCTCGAAGATCTTCCAACCAATGTAACCTGCAAGAGCAATGAGCAAGATGTAGATCAGAATCTTTCGTGTTCTCACAGATGGGTCCTGTTCTGAAACGACCGAATTGATCATTAAAACAGGAACGAGTACGACGAAGCTACAACAAATGAGCCCAGCATTTGTGAACAAAAAGATGAGATTGATGAACAAGAAAAACCACAAAATTCCATCTGGCAATCCGCCCTGTGGTGATGAACTCATAGGGATACTTCTGTTGCCGTCTTCCTGTTCCCAAAAGGCACTCTGCTCAGTCTCTTTTCGAAGTGGATTTGGGGGGTCAAGTTTTTTCAACATTCCACGACCATGAGGCACCGGATTTTTTGCTTCTTGAAAATACTAATCAAGAATGATGTTCTCATTGTTGAGCGCGTGATGCCACATTCCATTCAATCGAACGATGTTGTAGGCTGAACGGTCCACACGATTGACGATGTTTACTACCTCGAGACGGGCTGCTTTTCCACCCATCGTATCCGATTTCAGGCTGGAGAGAGCAGCGACTGCTTTTGCATGAGAATCCTTGACAAGTCGCCAGTTCTTTCTGACGTCATCTGCAGGCACTTCTTGCCCTTTTGTCAGACAGACCACAGTGATATCGATCAATGCATTGAGGTGTTGATGCATTTCCAATACGGGATCAACAATTTCTTGTGGCAACTCGTCTGCATCTTCATCGATTGAACGGTCAGAGCGGGCAATGTCTCGAGCGTGTCGAATCAATCTCTCAACTGTGTCAACTGCACGGAGATAGGTAGCGATAATTCTCAAATCTTGCATGAGAGGTTGATTCAATGCAAGAATGAGCAGCAAGTCGTTGGTAAGATCCCAGTTCACTTCTCGGGCTTTTGCACGAGCACGCTTGGCTTCAGAATAGACCTGTGAATCGAGTTTTGTGAACGCGTCGATGGCATCATCGTAGATGTGTTTGGCTTCCTCAAAATACTCTTTGAGTTCGTTCTGTACGGATTTTATTCGTTCATCGAGTCCTGTTCTAATTGGCATTGTTCCACCTCATCCAAATCGTCCTGTGATGTATCGCTTGGTCAGCTCTTGGTCAGGATCTGAAAAGATCTTGTCCGTTTTGTTGAATTCTACCATCCTTCCAAGGTACATAAACCCAGTATAATCACTGACACGTGCTGCCTGAGACATGGAATGCGTGACAATGACGACTGTGAAGTCCTTCTTCAGTTCGAGAATTAGTTCTTCAATAGCTGCTGTAGCAATTGGGTCAAGGGCACTGCATGGCTCATCCATGAGGATCACATCAGGTTCGATAGCAATGGTTCGAGCAATGCATAGTCGTTGTTGTTGACCACCTGACAAAGACGTTCCCAAATCATGCAACCTGTCAGCAACTTCCTTCCAAATGGCAGCTCGACGAAGGCTCTTCTCAACAATAGCATCCAATTCCTCGCGGGTTGGTTGGTGATGCAATCGAACACCATACCCCACGTTATCGTAGATGGATTTGGGGAAAGGATTGGGTCGTTGGAACACCATTCCGATGTTCTTTCTGATTTCGACCAAGTCTGCGTCTTTGGCGGTGATTTCGATGTCACCTTTTGTGATCTTTCCTTCGTAATGGCAGATTGGAATGAGGTCATTCATTCGGTTGATGGTTCGAAGCAAGGTACTCTTACCGCATCCAGATGGTCCAATGAGTGCTGTAACACTGTTCTTAGCAATTGGAAGGGAGACACCATACAGTGCCTGCTTGCTTCCATACCAAAGATCAAGGTCTTCAATCATCAAGTCTACTTCATTGTCAATCTCAAGTTCTCGGGTTGAATCGGGTACGATTTCTCCACCTATCTCTTCGCTCATTGGTTTAGCCTCCTACGGAAATGTTGTCGAAGAATAATGGCAATGCTGTTCATTGCCACAAGCAAGACGATGAGCGCAATACTCGCAGCTGCGGCCATCGAATGCCATGCATGGTCTGGTTCAGACGTCCAGAAGTAAATTTGAATCGGAATCACTGTGAAATTCACGTTCCCACCAGTCAAACCTGCAAGAGGCTCTGGGTCGAACAGAACCAAGGCAGCTGCACCAACCACGACAAGCGGCGCCGCCTCGCCCATGATTCGACTCATTGCGAGAATACTACCGGTCATGATGCCAGGCATAGCAGATGGTAGAACGTGATCTTTCACAACTTGCCATCGCGTACATCCAACACCGTAGGCGGACTCACGAAGTGACTGAGGCACACTACGCAATGCTTCTTGGCTTGCAAGAACGATAATCGGCATCGCCATAACACCCATCGTCAAGCCTGCAGCAAGAATCGAAGGCCCAAGCCCCATTCCGATTCCGCCTTGCTTAACGAAAATCGCCAATCCGAACATACCGAATACGATGGAAGGGACACCTGCAAGGTTTGTTACCAGTGCTTGAATGAGTTTTGTTGTACGAGTCGGAGCGGCGTATTCTTCGAGGTAAATCGCTGCGCCAATCGAAACTGGTATGGAAACGATCATCGCAATCGACATCACCCAAACGGTTCCAAAGAAGGCTGATCGAATTCCAGAGGCATAAGGCTGGAAAATATCCTGGTAGCGCTCTGTGAGGAATGGGATTTCAATGGCGAATGGAATGAATAAGGTTGCAACAAAGAGGACCATTCGAGACCACATGAGGACGCCATCACGATTGGTAATGGAGTGAACCAAGCGGTCCGTTTCAGCGATGGTTCTACCTTGTCCAAGAAGTCGATGAAGGCCTTCATGCATTCGCAAGAGACTTGTTGATGCAATCAAGAAACAGAGAGCACCCAGAATGGATGAGAAGGAGAAGGCACCTGCAACAAGTGTTGCGGCAGCGAGCGCCAAAAAGAGATATTTGGCTGGCTTCTCCTTTCCTTTGATTCGTTGAACTTGTTTCAAAGCAAACGGTTTCGGGAACGTCATGACTGCAGTGGTGGCAAGAAGCGACCCCCAAGCAAGAAGCTCAAGTGGTTCAAACACAATACCCTCATCATCGGCCAACAAGTGAACATCGGCCGACACAACGAAGGAGGATACGAGAGGTTGACCCGTTGCATCTGCTTTAGGTACAGGTCCAGTTGTTTGCTCAACGTTGATTGGAACTTCCAATGTTGAGTAGATGTGGAACTTCGCCTTCTTTGAGACTTCAAGAACTTCTGTCGATACACCCGTTGAAGCATTAATGTAAACATCGTTCACGATTCCACGTTCTGGAAGAATGCGAATTTCAATATCTTGATTTTGCTCCTTTCCGTTTTCTTCCCACGACAACTTAAGCGTAATGACTTCAGTCAAGATTGCTCCATTTTCGTCAACGTTGGGATGATCCCATTCCATGATGTACTCGGAGACTGGAATGAATTCGGATGCTGCGTAGATTTCCCCGGTTTCACCCTCAATGAACGTCGGCAGAGCAATCTGCCAGACGAGAACAAGCAAGAAAAACAATCCAACAAGACCAGACGTCGCCAAGGTGAGTGATCCACCTTTCTCGACAATGTTTCGACGTGAACGACTACGCTTTTTCAAGCGGTCAATGTCCTTCAGAGGTGCAACACGATCTTCTTTCATCAGTACGCCTCCCTGTATGTTGATAGAACCTTGTTACCAAGAAGATTCAAACAGAGTGTGATAACGAAGAGATAGAGACCTACAGCAAAAATCGTCAGGTAACCGATTTCTCCGAAGGGCAGGTCTCCACCAACACGTTGTGCAATGTAGGCAGTCATGGTTTGAGCTGGCAAGAACATGTTCGAGGTGTAGACAGCAACGGTTCCAACGGCGAGTGTGACAGCCATGGTTTCACCAACGGCACGAGATAAAGCGAGAATAATGCTTGCAATGATTCCGGAAAGCGATGCTTGAAGCATAACACGGAAGGTCGTTTCGATTCGTGTGGCTCCAAGTGCGAGCGAACCCTCACGTAGTTCGTTTGGAACGGCACGAAGAGCATCTTCGGACATGGAGGCTATGAGTGGAAGGATCATG
>NZLM01000097.1 GCA_002694245.1 Methanobacteriota archaeon | reverse complement strand
TTTGACAATACAAACCCCCACCAAGGAAGATTAACCCCTAACGCAGATGTTGGCGCCACCGTAACATTACCTTCTGGTACAGAAATAACTGATTTTATCCTTGAAGTTCTATCACCTGCTGACCCGTTTACTTCTTTGACCCCAGTCGAGCTGTTTATCCAAGATTACGAAATTCATCCCGGCGATGGGAGAATGTATGCTGCAATCGGAAGTTACATTTTAGTCATGGATGCTCAATCATCTCCAAACATCATTGACCTTTTCGAAATACAGAACACTGAAAATGACAATGAAGTAACAGACTTGGAAATTGACATTACTAACAATCGCATGTTAGTAACAACGACACAGGGCACCATGAGTTCTGTAAATCTGTCTGACACATCATGGAACTCTGACCTACCTGTCGAGCCTTCGGGAGAGGCTTGGACGAAAACCCATGTTGCTAGTAACGGAGAACTATTTGCGTTTAGCGAGGCTGGAATCTTCACACTAAACAGCGCAGGCACCGGCTGGACACTAGAACAGGCGAGTGACACAACTGAGTGGCCTGCTGGCTATCCATGGGATATTATGGAACATGATGGAATAATTTATGCTTCCATCCTAGATGGCGGAGTTGCAAGATGGGATCTTGCTAATTCTGTACCACTCTCTGTTTGGTCAACTGAGAATAGTCTCCATTCTGATTCGATTTCCGACTTCGCTGTATCTGGAAATCAATTACTAATCTCATCGTTTGATGCTGGTGTTGCTAGAAGAGATTTGTCAGGTAATTTTTGGTTAGCAACTTGGAATGATGGAAATTGGTTATCCTCAAATGAAGTAAAAGGCATTACTGTTTCAGGTAACCAAATACAGATTCTAACTATTGATTCTGTGCACATTTACAACACAAATTCTGGAACCTTCTCTTCGACGATTCCATTGAGTGATTTCGGGCAACTCAACGAAGGTCAGAACATAATTTATTGGCCGTCAAATGGACCCAGAAGTCCAACAAACGATACTGTGCTTGTTACAGATGGAAGCGCTGTTTTGGCAATGTTAGAACCGGGTAAATCACCACTTTACACAGGAGATTTCGTAATTGGCAGTGGACCAACATCCGGAGATATGAGAGATGCTATGCAGTTCAACGGTGTGATTTACGTTGGTAGCGAGAATTACCTTGACAGATATGCGATTGGACAAGCAAGATGGCTTGCAGCAATAGACATGGGAGACCAAGTTACTCAAATTATCAACGATGGTGTAAATGTGTTTGTAGCGACTGAAGGAAGCGGAGTGCATGTTGTTGATACATTCGGGAATGTAATCAACACATGGGATGAAGATGACGGGCTGCAATCTAACGATATCTCGGGACTTGATGTTGAAGGTGATTGGGTCGTTGCTATTCACCCTGATAGTGGTGCATCGGTTTGGAATAAAACCGGCTCAGGAAATGTCACAGGATTGGAAGAAGATAACAGTGACTTAGCCACGGATAGTCCCACAGGAGTTGCAATTCACAACGGAGTTGCTTACATTGGTACTGGAGAGGATGGCCTAAACCGGTATATCCTTGAAAATGACACATTCCTTGGGTCTTGGGTATCTACTGGAATCAACGATGTTGATTTTGCTCCACTAGCAATTTACGGCACTAATCCTCAAATTCTACATATGGGATTGCCAGGATATGGAGTTGCAAGAAAAGATCTGTCGACTGGTGAAATCTTATTGCCCCTGACAGAAGAGCCTGATTCAGGAACACCTGGTTCTAATGAAATATTGCCGAGTAGTCAAGTCTATTCATTAGCGGTAAATCCTGACACTGGCAATCTCTACATTGGCACAGGCAATGGTGCATTGACATGGAACGGAAATACCGCGACTGATCTTAGCAGAGGCGGCAGCTGGAACTTACAACCATCTCAGCACTTCGGATTCGTATTTGATGGAAGTACAGCATACTCAGCAACAAATATTGGAGTTTGTGAATACACTCAGACCGCTATTCAGGAATGTGTAAATGCACAAGACGGAATGCCCAACTGGGGAGTGTATGCTATCGGCATGAACAGCACTACAATCTTTGGTGGCACAACAAATGGTGTAGGTCTAATCGATAAATCATCGATGAATGTGGTTGATACTTGGGAGGCTGGAGAAGACACAGATAACGCACTTGTAGAAGTCATAGACAACATCGCATACATTGGGCTAAACGGTATTGGTGTTGCAAGATACGATATAACAAACAATAATTGGTTACCAACTTGGACTGAATCTAATTTTGTTTTGGATGGAGGTAATGGAGACATAACAACCATTGCTGCAGATATTAGACCAGGACAAATTTGGATTGGTGGATCAGATGGATTCCAACTGCTCAATACCACCACAGGCTCTGAAGTTTATGATATCGAGAAAACTGGAAGCTTGTACACAGGTAGTGGCGATCCATACGATTTGGCGGTCTATGGAGATACTATGTATTATCATCAACAGTACTCGTCTGATAGCGTCTTCAGAATAGACATTGTAAATTACACAACCAAACCTTTGCTAGATGTGGGTCAGCAACTAGACGAAAACGGAGGAGACATCTACGGAATGAGAATCATCGGTGATATCCTTTATGCTTCAGTAGCAAGTGGCCAGTGGTGGAATACCGAAGGAAGCGGAGGTATTGCCATGTACAACTTAACAAGTGACTCTTGGCAATCAGAAATCCTTCCAGGCGGCGCTGTAAATAGGGTCACATCGTTCATATCATCAACAGGCGTTGAATGGATATCTTGGGGCGAAGAAAAGGTCGAAGCATACTCTGCATCTGGAACAAAATTAGGCGAGTGGGATGAACTTGAGTTCCCGATTAGAGAAATTGTCGAATTCGACGGCGAGATCATGTTTGCAACAGAAGATGGTGTTGCTAGGTTTGACGAAACTACCAATCAATGGCTATCTACATGGACACCTGGTAACGGGTTGCCTAACTCTGCAAATGATGGAGTTTACGAGTTATGGTCTAATGGAACAGACTTAGTTGTAGGAACTGCCGGTAATCAAGGATGGCAAGGATTAGATGGAGAGATTCTTCACTTGGACTCAAATGGTGTGTGGTCATCTTATGATACCGGAAGTAACGGTATACCGAACGGATATCCGATTGGTATGACTATGTGTGACGGGATGATGCACGTCAGCATATTTGCCAATAACGGAGGAATCGCTCGCATCGACCTAGAATCCGGAACCGTTGAATCATCAATAACAACCTCTACTGGTCTTGACGATGGAAGCACTGCAGCCGTAGCATGTGATGATTCTAACAATATACTCTACATCGGCTATCATGACGATGAAGAGCCTATCTCCAGATATGACTACAACAATGACCAATGGTTAACCAGTCTAAGCGCTTCAACTCACGGTATACCTACTGACCCTGTGTGGTGGGGCGCTATGGAATTCGCAGCTGGTAAATTGGTTGTAGGCTATGACATTGGTACAGAGGGTGACAACCCAATAGGCGGAGGATACATTGTACTCTCTGCGAATAGCGCCTCTGTTGGGACTGCTAGCATACTTTCAACTGGTGCGCCCGTTTCATCAATCGATTGGTTGGGCACAGAGTGGCTTGTAGGACAGGCTGGTGGAACCTCTGGATACTCGCAAGTTTTCACTCTTGGCCAACTTGGTCAGAACACAATTCATTCGTTACCCAACCTTGTAAGCGGTCAGGTAACATCGATTGCTGGTAATCAAACTCACATCTGGGTTGCTTCATCTTCATGGCAAAATACTGGCTCCGGAGTTTTACAGGGCGAGATATTGTCCAACGGTTCTGTTGAATGGCAAAAAGGTTGGAGTGTTCCTTCAAATGCAGTTGTAACAGATATCGAACTTGTTGGCACAGACCTGTATCTGGCTAGTAACAACAGAGGACTGAGATTGCTTGATACCACAACAGGAGTAATGAGCATACTGCCAACAGGGATTCACAATTTCCAAGACGAGATGAAATTAGTTGGATCTGATTTGTTCATTGGATTACAGGGCTCAGGGTCCTCATCTGCTGGGGTTCAGATTTTCAATACTACAACAAATTCCTACACCGCAGGTAGACTACTTGCTGGACTCCCATCTAACAATGTAAACGGGTTTGTAACTCAAATATCTCAATCTACCGGCCAAGAAACTGTCTACATAGCCACCGATAATGGAGTTGCAAGGTGGAATGCTTCTGGTGATAAATGGGAAACTGCTTGGACAGCTTTGGACGGTTTACCAATTTCCAATGTTGAAGATATTCTAGAAGATTCCTCAGGAAACCTTTGGATGGCAACGCCCCTTGGTATCTCGCATTACGACTCTAATGCCAAAACTTTCGCTAACTACGATTCAAGTAACGGACTAATGGGTAGTTCTACATGGGGATTAGCAGTTTCAATCGTAAACCAGTCTGGAACTGCTGTCGAGAATATATTCGTCTCTCATGACGGAAGAGGGACGGAAAGACCAGGCATATCTCAGCTAGAATATGGACCAGTATCTGTAATAGCACAACATCAATTTGACCAATTACCATCAAATTATGTTACAGCAATAACCTCAGACACATGGGGAATTCATGTTGCTACAGAAACTGGACCACTAGTGCACTGGGTTGCTAGCAATGGCCAGTTCAACTCTGGCGTCAATGTTTTCTCAATGGAGGATTGGCCTGTTTACAGTATGAGGTCAGATGGATCCTACCTTATTGCTGTGGGAGAAAATGGTGCCACAGTAGTCCAATCAGGCCTAAATGGTAACTCTGTGGTTGGAAGATATTCAGCATTCGAGACAAACGGAGGCAGCGTTATTTCAAATTCCTACGTAATAGTTTCAACAACATCTGGTTTGAGGATGTGGGACTTGAATTCTGGCCAAGAAACCGATTCTACTACTCTTAGAAGAGCGGACCCTCTGTCTTTAGGATTCGAATTACAATTCCAAGATGTAACAGAATATACTCACCCAGGAATGCAAGTCCCTGTGGTCAATCCATCTAACTCTGTTACACTTTCAGATGATGGAGTATCTGGACCTCACGGAGTACTGATGCAAACAGTCCCCCTAACATTCTCATCGCCTGTAGATGGTGCAGCAACATGGGCTAAATTAGTCGATATGAAGTGGAATTCAACGCTTAACCTGTCCAATGATCCAACACTCCAAACAAGTATGCAGTACATAGTAGACAATGGTATCCTACTAAACGGTACTAGACACATCACCCTGAATCTAAATTCACCTTCTAACGGTACAATGTGGGTAAGACTAACCTATGACTGGCTTCGAACTGAAACCCCAGTCCAAGGTCTATCTCTATGGGACAGACCCGATGATGGGGGACAGACTTTGATGGCAAACTGGACACTTGTGCATGATGAGGACTTTGCAAGGTACCTAGTTTACCTGAATGAAGGCCCTTGGGATAGTCAACCTACAGCTGCTGATCTTCAGCCAAGGCCTGCTGACGCATCGGTAGGTCTGCATTCTAGACTACAGGCTGAAATTTCGTCAATAAACGGTCAGTCTCTTCAAGATGGAGTGGAATATTATGCAACTGTTGTTGTAGAGTACAACGATGGAAGATTTGGTACTCCATCTGCTCCTTTCGGGCCTGCATCTCCTTCAGACGAAGTGCCAATGTCTCCTGCTTGGGCAGACGCTAGAACAGGAGATGGAATAGTCGCAGAAGATGGAGAAGTTCTAGCTGAATGGGCTAGATGCCAAGCACTTGACCTTGCCAGTACCAGAGTATATGCTTCCACAACAGAGATCACTAACGTACTGGGTATGGATGTACATAGCGAAATTCTACCACAGACTGGAAATAGCAGCTACCTGATGTTAGAGGCAGGTAAGGCGCACTGGCTTGCCTTTACTTGTGTTGACTTTGCTGGCCAAGAGGACCTTGCCAATCCAACAATCATTGGACCAGTTGTACCGACAGGAGGAATAGATGACGGAATTCCGCCTCCCAAATTAACTGGTGTCTGGGCTGAAGATGTCCCCAATGATGACGGAGGAAGAGTCCAGATCGGCTGGGATTTGTCAGTTGCTGAAGATTGCGCATTTGTTACTGTATTCATGATGCCTGCTGACACTAGTGTTGACTTCCAGCCAACTAATGTAGATCAGATGCAAGAAGCTGCTATAGTTCCTGATTGCGAAACAAACATGACCATCGTCGACTCGATTGGTGAGGATTCGCTTATTGACGGTCAGCCATACTGGATTGGTGCTGTCGCATATGACAAATTCCTAAATGGCGATACTGGAGATGTTACAATTCTGGAAGTTACTCCGTATGTCAATAATATCAACGGTGCTACAGAGCCCGAGAGAATTTCTGAATTGAATGCGTGGGATCATCCTGATGATGATGGAACCGCAATCGACATTTCATGGGCTCCTTCAGAGGTTGATGATTTCGATTACTACGTTGTATGGGTGTCTGAATATCCACTAGACGATTTGACCGAATTTTGGCCCATTGCAGGAACCGAACCAGGAATCTGTGGATGTATTGTCATGGATAGACAATGGATTGATACCTCCAAGAGTCCAATTAATTTGACTGTAAATACCGCATTGTATGGCGGTAACAGTTTGTCCACAAGTATTCCCAAACAGATTATTCCTAACATTGAATTGTACGTGACTGTAACTGTGCACGACATCAAAGGAAATGTTCACCTCGACGAATTAAACACTGCTATGGTCACTCCAATTGATAATAACCTAGACACAACGCCACCCGAGAGGCTTTCTGAGCTAAACCTGTATGATAGGCCAGCAGACGACGGTTCAGCGGTTCTTCTAGAATTTGAACTATCGCAAGATAGTGATGTTGCATACTATGAGGTATATGCTGCGGCATTCACATTCACATCTGTTGGCGTAAATGGTAACGTGAAAACTCCAATTGCAAATCTTTCTCGCACACCATCATTGCCATTGGTGATTGATATGCTATACCTTGACGTTGAAGTAGTTAGAAATATGCCAGTAAACGTTGCTGTTGTTCCAGTTGACTGGTCTGGAAATGCGTACACTGACAAACTGGTAACTTCAAGTGCAATAGCGATCGATGACGATGTCGATAATGTCGGAGGAGATCTGCCGGACATTCAGAATGTTAGGGCAGTTTGGATTGATGACAGCATTGTAGTTACCTGGGACTATACCGATGATGCAAGTGTCATAGACTACCTAGTATTGATATCAGACACTCAGTTCAATGATATCGGAGATGCTGAAAGTGTTGGTCGTACCAGTGTCTCAAACAGTTTCACGATAACCAAACAGAATTTCCCCGACCTCGATACCGAGACTACTTGGTGGGTAGGAGTGTCTGCAAGTGACCGAGTTTATGATAAACAAATCATTGATTCGACAAGAGTTGATTCACCAGGAAGCTCATCTGAAGGAGACAGTGATTCTGATGATGAGTCTTCCACAACTAACTTCGGAGAATTATTGACTACAGATAACATGATCATTGCTGGAATGATTCTGATTACACTACTCCTGCTATTGCTATTGGTCAGAGGCAGAGGTAGGAAGCCTGCTAAGAATAGAGAATGGGAATTGCAAGAAGCAACCTGGGGAATTCAGGCTAGAGATGGCTGGGATGACGTAGGTAGTTTTGGAGGTCAAGTTGCCCCTCCAGTGGCGCCACCTCCAGCCATACAACCTAAACAACAGAGCGATATCTATTCTTCATCAGAAAGGGTACAACAGCCCCAAGAAGCACAGCCCCAGAGATGGTCTCAGCCAAGTCAGCAATCTCAGCCCGGAATAGACACTTCCTTCCTAGATGACTTGTTGTGATTTTATGATGGAAGGACCAAAGAGTTCAGTTTTTACTACTGTCCGTGCAAGAGACGGCATTCTTTTCCACCTAGATTTACACGTTGATCGACTTAAGCGTCATGCAGAGGTTTTAGG
>NZLM01000096.1 GCA_002694245.1 Methanobacteriota archaeon | reverse complement strand
TATTCTGACATACTACCCCAGCCTTCCTTACCTAAAATCGGTGTCTTTTGCAAGGTTGGATGGTTCCAGAATAACAGAGTAAACATGTTGATGTTTGCTAGTAGAGCAGCCATCAAAATAACCGGAATGTTAGATGCATAGACAAGTCTGATTGGATACTTACCACGGTGTCCACGTACCTTTCCGTGAGTCAATGGCAACTCCAACTTACTTGATTCAGCATAAGCTACAACCAGGAAAACAACAACAGACGAGAATAACGCAGCTACTGGATTCACGTGAGTAAGCAAAATTGTCTCAAACCCGTTCTGAGATATCATTTCGCCATTCGACGCTTCCCGGAACATGTAGAATATCATTGGCAACGTACCAGAAGGCGGATTTTGTAGACTGTAACTCATTCCTGAGGTTGCAGGAAGTGGCGACAGAGTTCCAACGAATGTTGATTGTGCAACACCTGCTGCGATGAATAGAGATATACCTGATCCAATACCCCACTTGCTGACTAATTCATCAAGAAGGAATACGAGATAGGATCCTGCGAATAATTGTGCTACGATAACGAAGTTTGCCCAACCCATTCCGTAGTCGGTAATTAGTGCCTCTGTTGGATCTAAGAAACCATAGGTCTGAGGGATAGACTCGATTGGAATCATCAGCAGAACAAGTAACTTCTGAACACCTTGGTACATGGCTTTGTCTTCGGAATCCTGCAGATCTAGTCTGATGATTTTAGCACCAGCAAATAACTGCATGATAATCGAACCTGTAACGATTGGACCGATACCTAAGTGCATGATAGTACCAGAGGCACCTGCCATAATCGATCTGAAACCGCTGAACAAATCGAGTGCTTGTCCTGATAGTCCCCATAGCATGACATTTGTCATTGCGAAATATATGATCAAAACCAGAGTTGTTGTCCAAAGTTTTTCGTTGAATCTTACGTGTCTTTCTGGTTTTGTGATTGTTGGGTAAGTGTCAACGAATCTGTGTAGTGCGTATAGCCTGCTTGACTTATCTCCGCTGTACATGAAGCAAACCAGAGCAGCTGCTGCTCCAAATCCAAGAAGAATTACTCCAACCAAGAGATAACCAACAAGATCTTGATGTGTACCGCCGTACATTGAATTGGGTCTACAATACCAAACAGCGACACCAAGGAAAGCAAGCCAACCTAGCATCTTTCCATATCTACCAACGATTGGTACTTCCTTTAGACCTTCAGGCATTTCCTGCAAGAAACATGCCATCATGTATGCAACATACAATATTCCGAATACAAATCCGAAAATAGCACCATCAATTGAGTTCTGAGATACATTTCCTCCCAAACCTAGAGCAGTTTCGAAGGCTTCGGATTGCCAGTAACCTAGCATACCAAAGTAAAGTAGACCTGTTAGACCTACTGCCCAAGGGATTGATTGCTTACCCATACTAGATTCCTCCTTTGTTTTGCGTTGTTAATTTACTCAAGAAGATAACGGAATTATACCTCAAAAAGGTACTCACTCCCACTCCTCATCATCGTCGTCATCGCCTTCGATTGAGCCGCCTGCTGCTGAGATTTTCTCAGCCGCTCTAGCAGACCATTCTTCGACTGTAACTGTAAGTGCTGTGCTTATTCTTCCTGAACCAAGGAGTTTGTCAATACCCATTTCAGTTAGATTAACAGAGTCTCCTCCATCAGCCATTCTTTCTAGATCGCTGACGTTGCATGTGACGTAGACTGTGCGAAGACTTGGGTCACGGTTGAAACCGTGCATACCCCAATGTCCTGGCATGTACTTGATTCGAGTCATGACACGATGCTTGTTCATACCAGCGTTTCCACGCCCTCCACGCTTACCTGCTCCACGACCAGCCTTGTGGCCTCTTCCGTGTGTTCGACAGCGTCCACGGTGCTTGTTTGCTTTACTCATCTTATCACCTCAAATCATTCTCTCGACAAGAGCCGAGATATCCTCTCCACGAGGTCCAAGAGCTCCACCTACAACGTAGGTTCTCTTTAGTCCGCCCCAACCTTTTGGTCCACGGGGTGGGTGTAATCTGAATACTCTCTTCATCTCTGGCAAATCTTTCACAGTAGCGTCACCTGACGCTATTGCTGCAGCAAATTCCTTGATAGAGGAGTAATCTGTTGCCTCTTTGACGTAAGCATCTGTAATCGGCTTGTCACCAACTAAACGTCCTCGCTCACTAATCATCTTCTCTACAAGTGCTGCGTCTGCATCACCCCAAGTGATGTAGTCCTTAGCCTTCTGTAGCATTCCTTTGTATTGTGGATTTTCTGGAATAATGACTGCGTGGTTTACGCGTGTTAGGTTAAGCATACCCATTGTCTCACGAATAGATCTCTCGACCTTTACATCAGAACGTGCTCTTACAACAATCCAACTCATTCTAGAAGCCTCCCTTTGTGAATGAATAATTCAGTTCTCTGAGAGTCGCTTACACGAGTTCTGTTTATTGCCGCTAGAGCGTTGAATGTTGCTGCTGCATAGTTGATTGTTGTCCTTGTCTGACCCTTTGTTCGAGATAGAACATCACTAACTCCAGCCAGTGCCAACACACGCTTGCCAGTCTCTCCAATAACTAGGCCCTTACCTGCAGGAGCTGGCATCAATGTGACACGAGTAGAACCTGCTTGTCCTTGAACCTTGAATGGAACTGATGTACCTGGTCCAACGCTTGATTCCCAGGAACCGTTACCACGCTGGATTTGAATGATGTTCAATTTAGCAGCGGTCAGAGCCTTTCGGATTGTCTGTGCGACTTCCTTGCCCTTTGCCATTGCGAGACCAACATATCCGTCTTTGTTACCGACACAAGCCATTACGTTGAATCTTACACGTCGACCGGAGTCAGTCATCCTTTGAACCATGTTGACTTTTATGACCTCATCTTCTAAATTAGGAATTAGAGCATCAACAATCTCGACTTCTCTTATTGGTAGACCTGATGCTATAGCAGCCTCGTATGTTACAATACGGCCAGCCATAACCTCACGACCTAGCCTGGTCTTTGGTGACCATGACCTCAATGCAGAGATCGATTCATCAGCTGATGTGCGGCGACGTCGTCCACCGTCATTTTCTTCTTCCTGTGGTGCAAAAGCCTTGATTAGCCCCGGTGCCATTTGAGTTACTTCTTCATCAGTCATTTCAGAACGCCTCCTCAATCTTTGATTTTGTTTTCTCCACGCTTGATGCGTATGAGTCGTCTATGTGAGAACCGTTCAATCTGTCCTCTTCAGGTAGGACTGTATCACCGTGTGGGATTTCCAGTCCTGCATCGACCATTCCTTTCAGTGCAGCAAACACACGGTTTCCAGGTGTGCTTGCAGCTAGTCCAATATCCAATACTGCTTGGTCATGTCCTGCAGCGAGTGCAGACTTGCCCAGCGCATATCCAACTAGGTATGATGCAGGGATATTTTTCCTTGAATTTGATTCAGGCCAAGCGTATTTTGAGACCAGATCATCTCCGGTGACAGATAATTCAACCTTGTCACCATCTTTCTCCCAAGATACTACTTGACAAACGACTCTTGTGTTTGATACTCTTACAACTGCTCTTGAGTTTCCACTCTTTAGCAGCTTTAGGCGACGCCTGTAATCTGTCTCACCTGAGCGGCGTCTTCGGTACTGGTTACGCTGTCTTGGTCCTTTTGCCATCACTGCTCACCTCCAAGTGAAATTCCTTCGACACCCATCTGAGCTTTCATGTGAGAGATTGATCTGTACGATCCTCCCTTTGCCTTTAGGTAATAGTGACGGTATTGAGAGCGCTCGAGTATTCCTTCTTCTCTCATTTCTTTGAGAGTTCTGCGCTGTGCTCTAATTGTTGCCATCCAGCGTTGCTTTCTTGGGTTTCTTGCATTGGCAGTACCGGACCTCTTACCCTGTCCTTTCCTACGACCCTTTTGCTTCTGTGATGCACGCTTTAGTGCACGAACTCTTGATGTTCCCTTGATGGCTTTAGCCTTAATCCATCCGTTGTCTATTGCTTCACGGATGTCTTCTTTCTGAACTGATTGTGCTACCTGATCAAGGTATGATGGGTTAATCCAAACTCTGTGTACACCGCACTTTAGTAACTGTGCAGCCATTTTCTTTTGATTGGTAATCTGCATCAACGATCCCTCCTTCTGTTTAGGACTCTAATACCCAATTCATCTGCCCTGGAGTGAATGTTTTCTCTCTTGCGTCCGCCGACTGTTGCGCCAATTCTGGCCGCCTGAGTTTCTGCATCGATTTGATCTAAGTCTCCAGTGTTGTGAACCATTACCTCTTGGAATCCAGATGGATGAAGGCCGCTTGCAGCGTTTACTTTACCGTGGCCTATTCTAACAAGGGAACCTCTGTACTTGAAGTTGCGTCTCTGCTTGTTATCCATACCGTGTGGCTTTCTCCATCCTGAGCGTGATAGTCTCTTGTACCTGAACCACTCAGTTCTTCTGAAAGATGGTGTTGCTTTCTTTTGTGCTGCTCTAAGTGCTAAAGCCGCTTTCATATCATCTGAAAGTACTGGCTTTTGGCGTGCAACGTGCTCTTCATCGAACTCCTCATCGTCCCAGTCTTCGTCCTCGTAGTCTTCTTCGAAATCGTCTTCTTCAGATTCTTCCTCAGCCGATTCTTCTACTGGTGCTGGTTCATCAGAACCTTCTTGGAGTCTAGCGATTAAGTCCGCTTTCTTTCCGCTAACGGGAAGTCCTGCTTCCTTTAGTAACTCTTTGAGTTGTGCTACTGTCATGTCTTCGTAATCACTCATTCCAATTCCTCCATCATGCCTTCTCAATGAGATAAATTCCGTCTTGGAAAACACGGCGGTCTCTCTTTTTTACAGTTGTAGAGCGTTCGATATTTGCTGCTGTTTGACCTACAGCCTCTTTGTCGATTCCGCTTACGATTACTTCTGTTTTATTCTGAACCTTTACTTCAACACCATTCAAAATCTTAGCAGAGCGTGGCACTCTCTCTCCGAAATAATTGTTTACGACTAGTTCATTCCCTTTTACTGCTAGAGTCATAGGGAAGTGAGAATAGAGAGCCTTCAGTGTGTAAGTAAAGCCTTCTGTAACTCCTTTTACCATGTTATTCATGTGTGCTCTCCAAGTTCCAGCAAGAGCTGCTTCTTTTCTTCGTGGAAGATCGATACGAACTATTAGAGCGCCTCCTTCTTGGAAGACATCGTGTCTTGGGCTTGCAAATTCACGACTTAGGCTACCCTTTGGTCCTGTGATTGTGATAACATCACCATCAATCGATGCAGTAACTCCCTCTGGAATTTCTACATTGTGTTCAATTCGGTCTAATTTTACCATCTTATCACCTCAGAAAACATATGCTAGGAGCTTACCACCTATACGGTTCTCCTTTGCTTCTTTGTGATGCATTACACCACTGTTAGTAGTCAAAATCAGAAGTCCGAAATCTTGTGCTGGGAGATATCTTCCTTCCCACTTGTCAAACTCCTGGCGACGGACTGAGTGTCGTGGCTTTACAACACCACATTCGTTGATTGCTCCACGAAGTTGGACAATGTACTTGCCTCCTCGACCGTCGTCGTTCTTCTCTATCTCTCCAACATAGCCGGAGGTTTGCATTATGTGTAGAACGGATCCAAGTAGTTTGGATGCTGGAGCAAGATCAACATTGAACTTTCCAGCTTGTTCTGCATTGAATAATTTAGCTAGTGCGTCATTAAGGGGGTCAAATTGCATTCATAATCACCTCAATTCATCTTTTTGAATCCTATCTCAGGAGCAACGTCACGGAAGCATTGCCTGCATAGTCTAAGACCGTGCCTGCGTATCATTCCTCTGCGACGTCCACACCTGCGGCATCCACTTGTTCTTCCAATCTGTTCACCATGGTCTCGTGCCATTTTC
>NZLM01000095.1 GCA_002694245.1 Methanobacteriota archaeon | reverse complement strand
TAGATTATTGAAGTCACAAAAAAATTCAGGCGCTCCAATGATGCCTTGTGCAGTAGATTATTTTGAAGGAATAAAACGGTACTTACACCTTGGAACTCCAGTCGGGCTAAAGGGGAATGGCTTGCGTAGACTAAACAAATTTCGGGGTGATTTCCCGGTCTATGTTTGGCCTGGTCATCCATACCTAGAAAGAGACTTATTGAATGCTGGATTATCTATCTTAACTGATTTCGCTGATCCAGATATGACACTACCATGTGGAAGCAAAAGGTGGCTAAGGCCTGCTACTATGCCATTAACCGATGAGCAGTGGAAGGGTCTTGAGAATGGAATTGTACCAGAGGATGTGGCGGCTTGGCATGAAATTAGTGATGAGCAACTCGGATGGGATGCTATCAGAATGATTGGACACAGAGGTTGTGGAAAGACCGCCAGACCAGTAATTCAATCTATGTAACGAAGGGTTTGTTCCTCCGCTATGTATTTCGGTCGATAAATCGGAATGCCTCTGCCGTCTCGCATGACAGTCCTCTCATCAACGATTTGTGCCCCAATTCCAGCAACCCTAGCCCAGCCAAAGAAAGTGGTGTAATATTCAGCATCAACAAGTCCAACAAAGTTCAGCAGTGTGCCGCTTGCAATGTCAACGTTAGCGTTTGGATTTCTGATTTTAGGATTCTCAGATAAAACCTTAGGAGCAATTTCTCTCAAAACTCTGATTGTTTTGAAGTACTCATCATCAGGACATATTTCCTCTCCAAGCTCAAACTGTGCAGTAGCTCTTGGGTCTTCCGACCTGAGGACTGCATGCCCAAATCCGAAAACTGGTCTTCGTGCTTCAAGTTCTCCTCGGACAAAATTCTCTACTTCAGCAGGGTCATGCGTGCCAATTCTCTTCACAAATTCGAAACAGGATTGATTTGCTCTTCCGTGAAGTGGGCCAGATAAGGCATTCATTGCTCCAGCCATTGAAGAATACACTGTTGCATGTCCACTTGCCACCGCCTTCCCAGCAAATGTTGAGAGGTTTCCTCCACCATGATCCATGTGCAATACTAGGTAAGTAGATAGGACCCTATTCATGACCGCTTTGTCAATATCTGTTAAATCGACAGTGTTAGTGAATCTAGCAACTAAAGGTAGAGATAAATCATCAGCTGGGATATTGGTCAATCTCTCTTCTCTGTATCTGAAAATTAGTCCAAGTAATCTTGGCAATCTTGCAATGAGATTTAGGGCATCTTCTCTCCAATCATTTTTGCAGTCAAGCATACCTAGGGTGTGAATGCCAATAGATAGCCAATCCATTGGATGGCCGTTGACAGGAAGAGTAGCCAAGACTTCTTCTACACCATCTGGCAGTGCTCCTCGGCTTTGCAAATTTTTTCTAAACTCAACAGATTGTTCCAAGTCTGGCAATTCTTTGTGGAACAACAGGAAAATAATATCTTCAGGAGACATCATAGCAAGTTCGCTAATTGGGTATCCACAATAATGGACACCTTGTTCAGGAGTAACAAATGAAGTTCTACAGGTCCCTACTGGAACACCTCGCAGACCTGTGTTTAGGTTTGCTGATGTCAAATTGAGAAGGGTATCTTCATCGCCCAAAATTTACCACTGATTCGACCGATATGTAACATTGGTATAAGGTCGACGCTGAAAATTTCGATAAATGCTGATTACAGTGTAATTTGAAACACTTAGTGTGCGTTACTTTCAGTTCGGTAAAACACCATCACTATTGTTTAACAGGCCATTCTCTGAAGCCTCTAGTCGCATCTCGATCCTCTATGATTTTGGTCCGAATTGTATTTCCATCGATAATAATTACATCCTCTGCATCAAGTCCTGGGCACTCTTTTACAGTACGTTTCCAACTCCTGTCAGACCGGACATTTTCTGCCCAAAATGGGTATGATTTGCATTGTGCTGGACGTGATTGATAAACTGTGCATTTTTTGTTCTCATCCAAATAGATACACACATCGGTATATTGGTCTGAATTGAGTATATACCTGCCATCCAGAGTTTGTCGACAGTCTCTTTCTAACCAATCTTCAACACTCATATCATGATGGTTTGCGAGATTTTGAGCATCCTCTGGTCGAAGGTAAACTATACCTCCGGGTTCATCACAGCATCTTCCGCAATCTGGTTGACATGCAAAAGGTACTCCGTCCATCCACCACGGCCTATTCATGCCTCGCCACCAACTGGCTGTAAGACTCTAATCGGTGTTAATTTTGCATATTGAGGGCTTTTGGAAATATTACCTAGTTCAGACTCTATCTCTCCCACTCTATCTGCAATCTCAATTAACTCTTCGACAGAGGCCGATTTACTTTTTTCAGCAAGGCTCAGCATCTCTCTTTCCAATTTTGCAAGATGGTTGGATTGTTCCAAATGTTCTTCTGCCATCTCCTGGAACATCTTTTCTGTAATCTTGTCGATACTCGATGTTGTTTCAGCGACTCTAACTTGATCAAATCCAGTCACTTCATCATCAGGTTTAATCAAAAACTCATCTCTTTCATCTGGGGAAAGTGTTGTAGTAACATGTGGGGTAAGGTTTTCGCCAACTAGAATCTCATGTAGCTGGTCTTTTTCTTCAATAGTAAGTTCAGGTGGAGTCCAATCATCACTAAGTTGAGGCAATTCTGATTTGAGTTCGACACCACCAATATCTGCTCCTGTATATACATGGTCAATCGCATCACTTATCATCTGTGAAGCGAGGTCTTGAAGATTTTCATTTTCAACAAAAACTTCGGTTCTTGTTTTCTCAATTGGAGTATCTTCCAAGACCTTAGTTATGTCTTCAGAGGATACTATTTGTTCACCAGATTCAATTGCAAGTGCTACTTTTTCAAAAGAGGCATCAGTGCTTCTCCAACTCCCATTGCCATGCTTTACAATATTAGCAAGCATACTGTCAGATAGTAGTAAAGCACGACCAGATGACATTCTCCTAAGGTGGGTTACCAAAGAAGAGTAACTTGGTTTGTTAATCCAGATACTTGTAGCAGATCTCATCACTTCCCATAATCTTCTCGCTTGCCATTCATCTGAATTAACCCTCGATGTAGCGATAATTTGGACGCCATGATTCAGTGCTAAATCAATCAATAATCCAAGTTCTGTAGCAATTCTATCCTCAGCAAGGTGCAAATCATCAATTGCAATAAGACTAGCATGAGAGACAGCCTCTTCCCAACCTTCAGGCAATGATTCCCATCCTCGCATTGCAGATGTGGATAGCAGGTGGACATTACCATCTTGCCTGCGGATCATTGCTTGTACCGATGCACTCAGTATGTGTGATTTTCCACAACCATTAGAGCCAAGAATTAGTAATGGATTCATGGTGACGCCTGGCTTCTCGATCACTTTTTCACATGCGTATGAAGCCCTAGAATTCTCATCAACAACATGCCAATTCTTCCATGTCTTGTGGTCTGACAAGTGTTGCACAGGTGGCCATTTTGGTTTAAATGCCAAATCTTTGAATGCATAGTCGGTCGTGTTTGTTGAATATCCTCTCTGACTATCAAGGACTTCAGCCCAAATCGGTCTTCCGTCTTTTAACACTCCAAATGTTTCACCCAGCATTTCCTCATCAATTTGTTCTGCTTCGTGTTTTTCTCTCATTTGGTTTAGTCGCTGATTAGCAATTTGGGATAGAGTAAGATCACCTTGGCCAACATCCACAGTCGGTTTCCATTCAGGAGTTTCTCCAAGCACATTATCAGCAACTAAATCGAAAACGGGACGGGTTTTGACACCAGTTCTGGAAAGTAGAGTGCCTTTTCTAGTATCTTCAGATTCTGGAATACCTCGTAGCCTGTTTAATTTTGACAAGGATTGCCGGCCAACTGCGGTCTCTTTTCCAAGGACTTGACGGGCATTTGCTAAAGCTAATCTGAGTCTCTCTTGCCTCGAATTACTCATTGTAAATCCTCCTCTTTAAATCTCCATGATTCAAGTTCTTTCTCAATGTCAATATGTTTTTGTGGTACGCTCGATGCTTGTTTACGCTTAGCAATGTTACGATTAATTTCCACTCCTCTTGCTGCTAGGGGACTGATTGGTTCAGTTTTTTGTGAAACTTTTTTGTTTGTGGGTTGTACCGATTTCGGCCCCAATTCTGTTTTTGGCAGGATTGGAATTTTCCTACTTGAATCCTGTTTTACTACTTGGTCAAGTGGTGAGGGAATAATGTCTGGAATGTCGGGTAATTTTGCATCTCTAGAATATCCTAAAGGTATCTTGCTTGGAGAGTATTCTAGCTTTAATTCACCAATTTCTTTTCCTGATTTGGCTGCATCGAGACCTGATTTTATTGTCTCCCTTTCACTCATAATTCTTGTAGATTTACGTTTTTTACGTACAACGGTTTGAGCTTTTCTAGGGCCTTTTTTGGGAACAGGTACCTCAATGATTTCATCGTCAATTATCGTTTCTGGTTCTACAACCTCAACAGTTTGTTCCATATTTTCTTCAGTTGTAGGTTCTTCAACCTCTATGATATCTTCTTCAATGACATCTTCGATTTCAATTTCAACAGCTGGAATTTCGATTATTGGTGTGTTGGCTTGAAGATATTCATCAAGTCTGAGAAGTTCTTCCTCCGTTGGGGGCGACATTAGTGGATGGTCCAGCAATGATTCTGGATCTGAATTCCAAGTCTCAATAATATCAGTTTGTAAATACGGTGCTGCTCTTTGTAATTGGGCGGCCTCAGATCTGGTCCAAGCCTTCTCATCATAAGAAATCAGTAAGCAATCATCCTCATATTGCATTCGATCTCCTAACTCCCTGACCATTTCAATAACTTCTGAGCTTCCACAAATACTAGCCAAGTATTCTAATCCTTCTAGTAAAAGTACTGCACGTAAGTTACCTTCGAGGAATCCAAACACTGTACCTTTGATTGCATCGATGTCAACGAACTGCACGCCTTCTGTTTCGCTTTGAGATAACCACAACGAATTTTCGGCTGGTATATCGTATTGAACATTGATTTCTTCACGTGTTTTTCTGCAAATTACAAGCAGTGGCTTACCATGCTTTTTCAAATTCGAGGCAAGAGTGAACAGGCTATCGGTTTGATTCGAAAACACACTCCCAGGTTTAATCCATACATCTCCAAGTTTTTGTTTCTGAACCATAGATGCAGCTTTTGCTTTAATAAACTCTGGAGCATCAACGGTAGGATCTATTGTTGGCAATCTAGTTGACTTGGTCCAGTTATTCGTGTGATTGCTTACCTTACTCCACCACTGTTCCTCAGCGTCATTGGATTCATGAGTTGTGTTGATTCTTGATTGAGGGTGAAGCTCTACTATTCTTTTCACATCCACATTCTCAATCACTTGAATCTTGCAATCATATTCCATTGAATCATTTTCAATCTCTATCAATGCGTCTACCCCTTCAAGAATTGCATCTTGCTCGTGCATCGCAGCTAGGATTGCACTGTTTGAGATAATGACTTGGCCAACCCTTGGCATTGCTTCTTTTGGTGTTCTTTCAACTCTAATATAACCGGTAGAATTGAGTTTTACCATTTCAGAAATTAGGATTGAAAGAACGCCGGGTGCCCCCCTCCTTTCTTCAACAATGATACCTTCTGGCAACTCGACCATGTGCACCCCTACGGGGTGGTTCGTAATTCCACCCTTCTTGAATGATGGGGATAAAATCAACAAAATAACGAGGGTTTCATGTCCTAATCATATCTGGCCAAGGCTATGAGCCCACCGCGGGGATTGATTGAATTTCTCAACACACCCGTTGGAAGAGAATACAAACTTTCGATTTACAAAGATAAATCTGTACTGTTTGGACTAAATGCTATTTTGACTATTATTGCCTTACAGTTCGTGGATAACTGGACGCTAATTCTAGCAGTGAGTATTTTGATAATTATTCTTCAGATAAGGCAAATTAATTCTCTCATAAATATCCCCCTAGCAGTTAATTTGAACCATCCATTTATGGAAACCCTGTCTGTATCTGATTCTGAACTTATGATTAATTTTTCAGATAGCTGGATTAACCCGGGCAACCAGCGCTTGAAGATGGTAAAAGACCCGCTAACTGGTTGGGTTCTACACAAACAAGACGAGGACATTTCTATTCTCTGTTCAGTGAGACCATCATACAAAGAAAAAGTGCTAGCCAAGCATCTAGTAATTGTCAATCAAGCAATCTCCCTTAACAATGCAGTCAATGAGACCAACGATGAATTTGAGGATGCAAGGGATAGAGAAACACAGGATTCAACTCTACTCGAGAGGGAATGGTTGCCTGAAGAGGAGTTTGATGTTCAGGGTCCATTGTCAAGGATTTTCTCACCTGAATAACAACCATTTGGCGCATATATCGCCCCGTACATTCAAATGATGTGTACTTCAGAACATTGTTTATGGGCAGCGATGAAGGCTGGGATTCTCAGTTGTCTTTTCTTAGCGAATCCCAAAAAGAAATGATCACTGGCGGAGGTCTTTCAAAGAGGTTCTCAAAATTACCATTATGGCTATCTCATCCTTCAAACATTGGTGCATTTTATGGATTCCTTGTTTCAATTGCACTCATATTACCTTACATTATGACAGAAGAATACTGGTTTCCTTTATGGATATACCACGCAAGCCTGTTGACGTTTTCTGCTGCAATTCTTGGTCTATTAAGCAGAATGATTAATGCAACGACTGGGAGAATGCCTATGCCAGTAAATCGGAAAATATTGTATCCTATGCCTTTCATTGGATTTGCGCTTCTAACGCTTATACATCTGGAAATAGCCTCGACTAAACTTCAGTTCTATGCTTGGGTGTTATTGATGCTACCAGGTCCGCTTTATGTACACATGGCATGGGCTCCTAGATGGCGCCTTTTGTGTATGGTTGAAGATGGGAAGAAACCTTTTGCAGACTTGGAAGAAGTCGAGGTAGACAAATCTCAGGAAGTTTCTGAGGTAGTTGGTGATGACTCAGAAATCATGGAAGTCGTGGAAGGTTTTGATTCGGAGGACTGAATCAAATCAGATTAACTTCTTTACCTGCACTTTCGAATATCC
>NZLM01000094.1 GCA_002694245.1 Methanobacteriota archaeon | reverse complement strand
TTGAGTGAGCCAAATGATGATATCGGCTCAATTTTAATTAAAGCGTCTGCTACTTCCTTCGTTCGCGATCTAAGCCCCGGCCCTTCAGCACCAAGAATTAGAGCAATGGGTCTATCAGAGTAAAGCTTTGCGGCTTCAGAAATGTTATTCGAACCTGTGGCGTCTAAACCAAGTGCCACAAAGCCCATTTTCTTTAATTCCAATATCGTATCTGAAAGGTTCTTTACTCTGATGTAGGGTTGACGTTCTAGAGCGCCACTTGCAGCTTTGGCTAAAGCTCCAGTTTCCGGCACACTATGATGCCTAGTACCCACAACCGCACTAGCACCAAAAACTTCTGCAGATCTTAAAATTGCACCCACATTATGAGGATCAGTTACACGGTCTAATAATACAAGATTTGGTAATTTTGAGTTAGATTGCATTACGACATCCATAAGACTGCCCCATTCAAGAGGTCTAACCTCAAGCAGTGCGCCTTGATGAATGGAATTCTTATCAATAAAACTGTTAAAATCTCTGGGTTCTGACACTTCAGGAATAATTCCTGAAAACTCAATTGCCCTCGCTAACTTGCTTTGTGCATTTTTTGTAACTACTAAACGCAATTTTTGTCGCCTAGGATTTAATAATGCATCTTCCACGGCATGAAGTCCAAAAAGAAAAAAGCTTTCTTCTTTTTCAGATTTTCGAACGCGCTCTTTATCGACCACCCATTTTGGCTTTTTCATAAGAACTACCCTATAAATTCTCAACTTTATGAGCTCAGATCCTATTTTTATTGCAGGATTTTCCTGTTGACGCCAGATTTTCCTAACGCTAATCACCCTTTAGTAGTTTTATAGCTAGTGGGCGACAGGCCGCAAGGTGTGGCAGGGGACTGTAACTCCCTCGCGGAGACGCACGCTTGGTTCGATTCCAAGGTCGCCCACCATTGTTACTAAATTTAATTACAGATAAGGAGTGCTCGTAAACATTTTATTAGAGCTCCTTAACATGACAGATAAATAATGATTGAAGTCAAAAATTTTTCTAAAAATGTAAATCCCAGTATATTTTTCTTACACGGGCGAGAAAAATAAGATCATGTTTCCTATGGTGATAGTTGTGTTGCTTTGTTAAAAGCTTCACGAGTAAAAGTCTAAAACATGGAGATTACAAATGGCAAAGGGACCATCTTACGGTTTTGATACACTTCAAATTCACGCAGGCAGTTCTCCAGATCCTGCAACTGGATCAAGACAAACTCCAATTTATCAGTCCACGGCCTTTGTATTCCAGGACTCTGACCATGCAGCTAGGCTATTCAATTTACAAGAAGTTGGCTATATTTATTCACGACTTACAAATCCAACAGTTGCTGCGCTGCAAGAACGAATCGCAACATTAGAGGGTGGTGTAGGTGCGGTTTGCTGTTCTTCCGGTCATGCTGCGCAAATTATGGCTTTGTTTCCACTAATGAAACCTGGAAAAAATATAATAGCGTCCACGCGTCTTTATGGTGGGACAGTAACCCAATTCAGCAATACGATAAAACGTTTTGGCTGGAGCGCAAAATTTGTAGATTTTGATGATTTCGAAACTATTAGATCTGTTATTGATGAAGACACCCAGGCAATTTTTTGTGAAGCGATAGCCAACCCGGGTGGATATATAACTGATCTAGATGAAGTTTCTTCAATCGCAGACGCCGCCGGCATTCCATTGATAGTTGATAATACCTCGGCAACCCCATATCTGTGTAGGCCAATAGAACATGGAGCGACTATTGTAGTTCACTCCACCACGAAATATTTGACTGGAAACGGCACCGTTACCGGAGGTTGTGTTGTTGACAGTGGAAAATTTGATTGGACCAAGTCCGGAAAATTTCCATCCCTTTCAGAGCCAGAACCGGCATATCATGGTTTGAAATTTGCGGAAACTTTTGGGGAATTAGCATTTACCTTTCATGGAATAGCAATCGGCCTACGAGACTTAGGTATGACAATGAATCCTCAAGCTGCGCACTACTCTTTGTTAGGTATCGAAACTCTCTCACTTAGAATGAATAAGCATGTTGAAAATGCTATGAAGGTGACAAAATGGTTAGCGTCTCACCCTGCAATAGAAAAGGTTACATACGCAGGACTATCTTCGTCACCATATTTTGAGAGGGTAGAAAAAATTTGCCCAAAGGGAGCCGGTGGACTTTTCACAATTAGCCTTAAGGGTGGATACGATTCTTGTGTAAAATTTGTCGATAACCTAGACATATTCAGTCATGTTGCAAACTTGGGAGATAGCAGATCACTTGTTATCCATCCAGCATCTACAACTCATCGACAGCTTACTACTGAGCAACAAAAAGCTGCAGGTACAGGACCAGAAATTGTACGAATTTCGATCGGTATCGAGGATGCGGATGACTTGATCAGCGATCTCAAGCAGGCATTAGATAAATCTCTCAAGTAATTGTTATTTGAAGAATAATCCCTCGATTATCTGAAGTATGCATAAACTTTTACTAAATTTTGACGTTACTTTAGAGAAGTTTATGGGTTGATGCAGCTCTTATTTATCTTTAAAGTTCAAGCGGAGTTTGGGGGTTTTAGGTGAACAAAGATAAATGTAAATATCTTGTACATCCGTCTAATGATATGTTGCTTAGTGCAAAAATATTAAAGGATATTAACGGGCTGGACTCGAACAGGCTGGGTAACATTTGGTTTGTAAAACTTGCTGTTGTACTGTTTTTTTTATTCATTTTTCTAAGTTTCTTAAATGAAAAATTCGCATTTGGTATTTTTTCAAATAATCACACTTTATCTAATCCATCTATTACTGCAGCCGTTCAGACCAAAATGTTCAAAACAGAATACGAGGGACCTCTTTTTACTCAAAGCGAACCCACGGTAGAGGTAGATACAAATTTATATTCTAAACTAACCATGGAGGCCTCGCAGAGCATAAACTCTGAAGATTTTAGCGTATTAGAAAATGGAAGGTCCAAATATAGCCGTTTAAATGACATCGAAGTTGCATCGCTTTATACACAAAGTGGATTTTGGCCAAAAGTTCCAGTGCAAGCCCTACCTCCATCGAATGTGCCGCTTGGCAATGTATACATAACATCAATAGACCCTTCAGTTCTAAGTTTGGATGCAATCGCATTAGACAAAGCCAATACTGTATCAGAGCTGAAAGCCCTTCTTGATATTCGGTCACCCCTTTCGATAGGTTCTAGTTTCAAGCTAGACGAAAATGGCCTAGCAATTGCTACAAAATTAGGAGCTTTAGCCCCTGCCGGACATCAAGTTTTTTCTGGCAACCCAGAAGTTGTACCACCATTAAAACCTATTACAAACTCTTTAAGTATTGGTGAGAGTAACTTAAATATAAAGATACTGTCCAAGCTGCGCCCAAAGACAAGGCCTGCAGACAAAACACCCGATGCTCTAATTGCCGCAAAGAAACTTAAACTTGCAGAAAAAAAACCGCAATTAAGACCCACCAACATTAAGCTATCCAAGTATAACCTTGCAAGTCTTCCGACGTCATCAATTAACTTTAAAGGTCTACGCATCAAGCCCAGAGAACGCCCGAACGGACTTAGCGTGTTAATCGATCAGGCACTGGGTGTTATACAATACGAAGGCGATGAAGCCAACGTATCGGGGATAATTCCAGATGTACCTTCAAGTCCGAGAGTAACTAAGAAAGCAACAATTCAGAACGCGCTTAATTTGCGAAGGACTAACCTAATCGGTATTTATGGGAACTCAAAGTCGCGTCGGGCACTTGTACGCTTATCAAATGGGAAAAGACAAATGGTGACTGTCGGTGATACTATTGACGGGGGTAAGGTGGCTGCAATTGGAGAAAGTGAACTCAGGTACATTAAAGGCGGTAAAAACATCACACTGAAAGTGCCTCAGGGCTAGAATACCCGTGTTATCACATTGACCCTAAATTGCCAGATTAGTACCGAGATTACCTATCTGCTCTGGTATTTTATGCAGCTCTTGAAACAAGAACGTCGTCGACTTTTTTTGCTGCAGATACTTCATCGCCGTCATCAACCGCGGCGACTTCTCTTGTTAAACGCTCTAATGCAGCTTCATACAACTGCCTCTCAGAGTAACTTTGTTCTCGCTGGTCATCATTTCGATGTAAATCCCTAACTACTTCAGCAATGGCTATCAGATCTCCTGAATTTATCTTTTGCTCATATTCCTGTGCTCGACGCGACCACATCGCTCTCTTAACCCTGGCCTTGCCTTTGAGAGTAGTCATGGCCCTCTCAATTACTTCTGGAGAACTTAAAGATCTCATTCCGATTTCTGATGCTTTATGAGTAGGTACTCTGAGTGTCATCTTATCTTTTTCAAAGGATACGACGAATAATTCGAGTTTAATGCCAGCTATTTCTTGTTCTTCAATGGATATTATCTTACCTACCCCATGCGCAGGGTAAACTACGAAATCATTTGGCCGAAAATCTGAACTATTTGAACTTGCCATCAATTTTCCTTCAATACTCAAATTCTAACCTACGGTTTAATCATTGATTCTGACGATTTAGTTTTATGTAATCTTGGTTGATAAGATTTTAGTTCTATTGCGTATGTTATGACATTACGTTGGCGACAACTAACAGAAAGTCTAAAAAATGAAAAGGAACAATTTTAACCCCAAGAGCTAACCACCTTCGCCTGGGCTTTCAGAAAAGTATTTTTCGAGCTTACCAGTCTCACCGTCTCTTTCTTCAGCTTCAGGCAAAGGATCTTTTTGGGTGATTATGACAGGCCACAGTTCTGAGTATTTTCTATTAAATTCTACCCATTTTTCCATATCTGGTTCGGTATCAGGCCTGATGGCATCTGCAGGACACTCAGGCTCACAAACACCACAGTCAATACATTCATCAGGATGAATGACCAACATGTTCTCACCTTCATAAAAACAATCTACGGGACAAACCTCTACACAATCTGTGTATTTACATCCTATGCAGTTATCATTTACGATATACGTCATTTTTGTTCTGCTCGCCTCATATCAAAAGCATCTAAATCTGTTCAGTACATAATTAATACTTTTTAAATTCAGACAAACACTTTTTATATCTTTAAGTTCGATTGTAAATATCTTTATTATGAGAGCCTCAATTAGTCTGTATCTTCAATAATTTCATACATCTTTCGAGCTTCCTTAGAATTTACTCTCCTTTCGCCCAACGACAAAACCTTTATCACGCGAATAGATTTTCCAGATATAAATGTTAAGACATCATTCACTTCGATCTCAACCGATGGTTTAACAATACGACGTGAATTCAACCTAACAGTTCCGTTATTAATAATCTTTGTCGAAAGACTTCTTGTTTTGAAAAACCTCGCCCACCATAGCCACTTGTCAATCCGGACTTTTTTTGGTTTACCATCCAAAAGCTTAATTTTCTTGTTTAAAACCCATCAGCGCCTTAGCGAAAGGATTGTCCGGATCGATTTGTTTTTCTTGACTCTTATTATTTTTACTTGAGCTGCGAGAACTTTTGGCACTAACCGCAACAGAAAGCTTACTTTTTTGCTTTTTTGATTTACCATCTTTCTTGGAAAAGTTTTTACCCGTATTCAACTTTTTGGGAACCCAGGAAAATTTATAAAATTCCTCATGCATATCTAAAGCGGTATCGTCAGTAGATTCATTAGTTGTGACTTCCTCGAGGTTGCCATTAGATTCATCCACTGTTTTCGCTAAAGGTGTCTGATTAATTTCAGTCTTAGTATCAGTACGGTCCTCCGAAACTGCTTTTAAACGAGAACCTTTCTCGGCCTTATAACCCAAACCAACCATTAGCCCCGCAAATTGTTCAAGGGTCATACCGGTAATTGAAAGCATATCAGAGTTACTCTCAAACCCACTTCTGCTATCCTGCAATCTGAGCATGTCAGCGAGCCGTTCGAGCATATCTATTCGTATTGCCCTGTCCCCGGCATTACGATATCCGGACATAGTGTCTAATCCGCTCAAAACCATAGAGGCACTTGGTACAGTAACTAATCCAGGTGGAGGAGCACTCGGAAATTCATCTATTTTTTTCACCAATGACCATAAGACCAATCTTAATCTAGTTGGAGCAGGCTTTAGCAGCAATGGCATAAAAATTGTATATTGGCCGAAACGTACTCCATGTCTTCTTAAGGTTGCCCTCGCATCCTGGTCTAAAGACTTCACAATTTCAGTTACAGTCGCTCTTGGAACCAATCCAAAGTTTTCCACCAACGTAAATGCAAAACCACGCGCTAGCCCAGCTAGCTTATCATCTCTTTCTAATGCCAGCAATGGCTCAAACAAAGTTGCAATCTTGCGATCTACAAAATGTTGAAGCCTCCTCTCGACTTTTTGTTGAATTTCAGTATTTACGTTATCTTCAATAAAAACGTGAATACGCGGTTTTAAAGGATTTTCACCAGCTAAAAACTTTCCAACCGCATTTTCACCCCACATCAATCCACCTTGATCCGTGAAGTCGATTTCAGTGTCAGGAGCATTGTAAAATCTATCGGACATCAAATTAAAATGAGGTTTTAAAGCCTCCATTGCAGCTGTCCTCAATGCTTTGGCCTCAGCGCCGTTTGCATCTTTATCCGTTATGAAGCGGAAGCCTTCAAGCTTCCCAACAAATTCACCCTCGACCGTCACTTTACCTTCATTATCAACCTCGGCCAACATAGCCTCCCCATCTTTGAGCGCACGCAATAAAACGGAAGTACGTCGATCAACAAATCTTTTCGTCAGACAGTGGTGTAATGCATCTGACAACAAATCTTCGATCGAGCGGGTCCTATTACGCCAATGACTTTCGTCATCAACCCATCCTTTTCTTTGGGAAACATATGTCCAAGTTCGCATATATGCTAGTCTTTTTGATAAAGTATCGATGTTTCCATGGGTGATCTCTAATGAAGAAACTTGTTTTTGCAACCAATCCTCAGGTATTCTTCTTAAATCAAATAAATAGGTGAAAATTGTCTCCAATAATGATGCGTGTTGCCCATGACCAATCGACCTAAAATCTGGAATGCTGCAGACCTTCCACAATAGTTTAACAGCCGCTGGCTCTTTGACACGTTCGATTATCGAATCTGACTGAGATAAAGTTTTCAACACTAGCAAATCTTCAGAGTCCCGCGCTTTTATGAGTGATGGGTTGTTAGGTAAAACCTCTAATGAAGCGATTAGTCTATCAATAGTCCCAAATTCTAGGTTCGCATTTCGCCATTGCAAAGTTGTTTGAGGAGCAAAACGATGCTCCATTATTGAACTTGCTACTTTTGGATCTAAAGGTTTCGCCTCCCCTGTGACCCCAAATGTCCCATTATTCATACCTCGCCCTGCGCGACCAGCTATTTGGGCCAACTCGTTGGGGGCGAGGTCCCTGTTACGTCGTCCGTCGAATTTAGTAAGAGAAGAAAATGCAACATGATTAACATCTAGATTTAGGCCCATACCAATAGCATCAGTTGCTACAAGGTAATCAACGTCACCATTTTGATACAGTTCAACCTGAGCATTTCTAGTTCTGGGGCTCAAAGCGCCCATAACTACAGCTGCACCACCCTTTAATCTCCTCAAAATCTCAGCTATGGAGTAGACATTATCGACAGAAAAACCAACAATAGCAGATCTAGTTGGTATTCTCGATATTTTTTTAGATCCGGTATAGACTAAATTGCTCAGGCGTTCTCGTGATATGAAATGTGCATCAGGCACCAGACTTTTTATTGGATAGCGCATGGTTTCCGATCCGAGAAAAAGCGTCTCAAGGGCACCGCGAGATTTTAGAAGTCTCGCCGTAAAAACGTGTCCTCTTTCTGGGTCATTAGCTAATTGTATTTCGTCGACAGCCAAAAACTCACTACTCATTCCCTCAGGCATCGCCTCAACGGTACAGATCCAATACTGAGCCTTATTTGGAACAATACGCTCTTCACCAGTCAAAAGCGCAACGCTGGAAACTCCTTTCAACCGGACAATTTTATCGTATACTTCTCTAGCCAATAATCTCAATGGAAGGCCAATAATCCCGCTTTCGTAGCTTAACATTCGCTCTACAGCGTAGTGGGTTTTGCCAGTATTTGTTGGACCAAGTACCGCAGAAACGCTTTGTGATTTTTTCATGTTTACGAGTCTTTTCGAAAATAAGCCCAAATTAAAGCCTGCAGTGGCTACTATGAAGAAACAGAATTGTACAGTACCGTTTAGAACTTTAACACCTTAAAGATCAGACAAGAGTATGAAAGCGAAACTTTTACAATTATTGCCGTAACGGTAAGTTTGAATTCAAAGTAAAAAGTTCGCTATACTGGGGTCAGTTTAAAATTAACCTGGTAGGTATAATTTCATGTCAAAAATAGTTGACGATGCCGTCATAGCATTAAAAGAAAAGATGTCGAATACGTCTTTTGAAGGTTCAGCCAAATTCGAAATTGAGAGTGAGGGATCTATCGTAATCAGCGAAGGTAGCGTATACGCTTCTGACGATCCAGCAGATGTTACATTCACAGCTTCGGTACAAATATTTGAAGAAATATTTAATGGTGAGCTTGAACCAACTGCTGCATTCATGACGGGAAAGTTGAAAATAGACGGGGATATGGGCACGGCAATGCGGCTAGCTAACGTCTTTGGCTAATGGACCAGAGCGCTCCATTCCTTAATGATGTATTCGAGTGGCCCAAGGGCGCGATAACCAGCTACGTAACCACATCGGATGGAATAAAAATCAGAACTGGTATCTGGGCAGCCAAAAATCCAGCAGGAACGGTTTTTGTATTTCCAGGAAGAGCAGACTATTTAGAAAAATA
>NZLM01000093.1 GCA_002694245.1 Methanobacteriota archaeon | reverse complement strand
CATGATTCGCATCATTCTGTCATTTTTCCCCTGCTTTTCGAATTTATCATTACATTCTACTGCTTTACAAACTCGAGGGTCGGTTTTTGCATCGATACTTATCCCGCAAATTCGACAATGTTTGTGTGCTGAAATATGACCTGTTATTTTTGATTTAGTATTGTTTATTTTTCTACTAACTTTATCCTTAATCGCTTTAGCATCAACCATAGAAATCACTCAACCCTAACTAATGTACCAACGAATTCTCTGCCTTCTAGAGCGTCTTCAAGTCTCGATAGGTCTCTACCATCCAAAACTGCTAGTTTGATTGCTGCATCTATTGCCCATTTTACTGCAATTGGATCGACGGCAGCAGATTCTCCGGGTGCCAGTGGTTCTGTGCCAGTAATTTCGGACAATTCAGCAAGCGTCATCTCCTCAATAGCCTTAGCTTCAGGATTAACCCGAGGGTCGCTATCGTGTACATGACTAACGTTTGTTGCTATTACACAATGAGCAGCACTACAGTCTCTTGCAAGTGCCACAGCAACAGCATCCGTTGTATGTCCAGGTGTCGTACCTCCCATCACTACAATGCTGTGGGATTGCAATAGCTCAGCAGCATCTTGCGTTGTTTCTGGTATTCTATCACATACTTTACATCCAACTTCAAGGAGGCTCTGTTGTAAAATAGTAGCGTTTAATCTTGTGGCAGCAATGCCTACAGTATCCAGTCTATAGGGATCTGTAAAGGAATTTCTTGCAAGAGAAATTGCTTCTCTAGCAGGGAGTCCACCCCCAACTACAATGCCTAATTTTCTACCATTTCCTTCGAAATGTACTGCGAGTTGCCTTAGTTGCCCGAACCACATTGCCCGCAATTCCTCTTCTTCAGGTCTAAGTAGAGACCCGCCGAGGGCTACTATGTGTGTCGGCATTGTTACACCCTGCATACCGGCCATTGATGATGGTTACTTCTCAGAAGGCTTCAAAGTCATGGTCTTAGCCCTTCATGTTGGGGGGACAGTATGGCTGATGATCCAGAATTGGCAACACGGCGTCTAAAGCTAAAACTGACCCTTGAAGATCTTCGAGAAATGAAAGGTTTTGGTACAGAACTAGTAACAGTTGTTATACCTCCAGATAGACAAGTATCAGATGCTAGGCAGATGTTGCAAAATGAACATGGTCAGGCTGCTAATATCAAGTCTAAATCTACCAAGAAAAACGTTCAGGCTGCCATTGAGTCTGCTATATCCTCATTGTCAAAATACAGGGATGCTGGTGAGAGAGGGATTGCTCTATTTACTGGTTCTATCATTGTTGGAAATAACAAAACTAGACACATAACTGTGGTAGTTGATGATCCTCCACAACCCTTGCTGTCGTTTAGATACAGGTGCGATTCAAAGTTTGAGTTAACCCAATTAGAAGACATGCTGATAGACAAAAAGTCCTACGGATTATTCGTCATTGATAGAGCGGAGGCTGCTTATGGTATCGCCAGTGGAAAGAGAATACATGTTCAAGAGTATCTTGTTTCGAACATAATGGGAAAACACCGGCAAGGTGGTCAGTCAGCACAACGTTTCGAGCGACTAATTGAGGAAGCAGCACACAATTTTTTCAAGCGAGCTACAGAACACGCATGCTCCTATTGGCTTCCTGAGTTAGATAATATTCAAGCGATAATAATCGGTGGACCAGGTGCGACAAAAGACTTCGTTGTAAAAAATGAATATTTCCATCATGAGGTTACCAAAAAAATAGCTAAAACGACATTTGATGTTGGTTATTCAAATGAATCTGGAGTTCGAGAACTAGTCGATAATGCTGGAGGCTTAATGGGAGAAATTGAACTGGATGCAGAGCGTAAAATTGTCACAGAATTCCTGGAGGAACTTGTGAAGGCTAATCCAAAAGCAACCTATGGTGAAATGATGATACGTCAAGCACTTGAACAAGGAGCAGTTGCGAAATTACTGATTAGTGAAGGTATGCGCAAGAATGTCGTAGACATAAAGTGCAATTCTTGCGGGAACGAATGGACGACCAGTATCGGAAGGATGGAAGCATTACCTGCCTGCCCGTCTTGCAAATCAGATGGTGATTCCCTTTCAGAGGTTAGCACTGTATCATTGATAGATGAATTATCTACACTAGCAGCAAAAGGAAGGGCAGAGGTCAAATTTATCTCTATTGACACTGAAGAAGGGTCTCAACTAAATTCAGGCTTTGGGGGCTTGGCAGCTGTTCTTCGTTACCCCATTATGTGAGGTGTCAAGATGCAGATATTACGAGATTTGGTTGAAGAACCTCTTGAGTCAGCGCTTACTGACATAGGAATCACCCAAGATTTTTGGCGTAAGGCTTTGGGCCCAAGTAGAGAAAAATCACAAGGCGATATTTCACTTCCATGTTTTGCTTTCGCTAAGCAGTTAGCGATGAATCCAAATGACATTGCAGCTAATCTTGCGGACAAAATCAAAGGGAATTTTTCAGTTGAGGCAACTGGTGGATATTTGAATTTCAAGGCTGATGCGGATTGGCTGGCCACTCAGGTGATGTCAGGGGTTGTGAAAGCTAAGACTCGAGATGTGTTGATCGAGCATACAAGCGCAAACCCAAACGGGCCCTTCCATGTAGGAAGAGCAAGAAACGCAATACTGGGAGATACCTTAGTGCGCCTAAATCGACTTTATGGAAATAATGTCAAAGCAGAATATTATGTTGACGATATGGGTAAACAAGTTGGTGTTCTAGCTTGGGCTTTGGATAATCTAACAGAAGACCAAGTTGATGAAATTCTAGATGATTCTGAAGCTGTAAATCCAAAATGGTCGGATAAAAAAGATCACCAAATTGTCAGGTGGTATCAAGCAGCACAACAGTTACGCTCAACATCAACCGACGATAGTATTGAAGAAGAAATTGGAAAACTCGTCCATGCTTCAGAGCATGGTGACGATACTGTACTAGCTAAATTTGAGGAAGCATACACGCCAGTGTTGAACGGTATGCTTGAGACCCTTTCACGACTTGGAATAGAATTTGACACTTTCACAAAAGAGAGTAAATTCGTGGTCGATGGTTCAGTCTCTAAACTAATGGACAGAATGCAACAGCTTGAGATTCATGGTGAGGCAGATAATGGGGCCTTTTTCCTAGATCTCGGACAGAGAGGACTAAAAGGCAAAACAGATTTCTTCTATAGAAGAGGAGATGGCTCATCTCTGTATGCAACAAGAGACATAGCATATCACATGTGGAAATGGAGTCAATGCGATAATTTGATCAATATATTGGGCGAAGATCATAAATTACAGGCTAAACAAGTTGGTATGACTTTGCAAGAATTAGGCGAAAAAGTACCAGAGGTCATGTTCTATGCATTCATCAAGCTCCCAGAAGGAAAGATGAGTACTCGCAAAGGGAACGTAGTATTCATGGATGATTTACTTGAGGAAGCGCAAGCACAGGCTGCTGCCGTCGTAAGGAACTTGAGAGCTGACCTATCAGATGAGGAGATTTCAGGAATTGCAGAAGCCGTTGGTGTTTCTGCTGTTAGGTACAATATAGTGAAAGTCAGTCCCGATAAAGGATTTACATTTAGGTGGGAGGAAGCGTTATCCTTTGAAGGAGAAAGTGCGCCATTCATCATGTATTCACACACTAGAGCATGTTCGATTGCAAAGAAAGTTGGCAGAAATGCTTCCTATCCGGGTTTGGGGGAAATACCCACTGCTATGTTTGAATTGCTACGCACAATGGCTTGTTTTTCAGATAAATTACGCCAATCAGTTGTTGAAAATAAGCCACATGTATTCGCATTGTATTTGCTTGAGTTAGCAACAGCTTACAATGCGTTTTATCGAGATTGTCACGTTATTATGGATGGATCTGTAAACGAGTTTAATTTCTCAATAAGTGAAAAAGCAAGGTCGCTATTACGAGAAGGAATGATTGGTATTGGAATTATTCCCCTGGAAACGATGTGAATTCTTTACCAGGTGTATTCCCCGCTGCTTCAATCTCAGCACCTATTTTTGCTAGTTCCGTGATTGCATCTTCAATTGTTTCAGCACGCTTCAAAAATCTTGTTGGTGGCCAGCCTAGGTCTATAACTCCGGGTTCAACTGTAGACTCTTCTATCCATGCCTCACAAGCATTACCGGTACACATTGCAGAGAAAGAGTCCAAATCCATCCAGAATGTACGACGCTTGCACACTGGGCAATCGCGACAGTGCATTGTTGAGAGAACTGTCATTGCTTTCTCGCCAATAATATCTACATCCCATATTACAATGTCAGAGCGCCTTAGAGACATTAAGTGAGATTTCTTGAGAAATTGCCTCAGAACCTTCCATGCTGTTTCCT
>NZLM01000092.1 GCA_002694245.1 Methanobacteriota archaeon | reverse complement strand
CCAGACAAAGCACCTGTTAAGGAAGAGGCAGCATCTGATTCGGACAACACGATTATGTTTGTAGCCGGAGGAATAGGATTGCTAGTAATCGTACTTGTATCCCTATTCTTCGTACTAAGCGGTGGTAAAGATAAGGAATACGATGATGTAAGCGCAGACTTCGGTGCAACAGCAGCAGGTTATGGTGGTGTAGCACAGATGGATCCAATGGAGCAGTACGTCCAACAACTGATTGCTCAAGGCTATCCAGAGGAGACTGCACGGGCCTATGCTGCCCAATATGCTGGACATTTCCAGCAGCAGCAATAGGAAAACTCCTGACTCTGCCTCGTGAGGGGCAGGGTCCGGAAACCGATTGACCTATGAGGTATGTGCTATCGCCGGGGTCCATGGACAAAGGTGATGCATACACCGTAGCGGATCTCTCGCTTGCTGATGAGGGCGCATTGAGAGTTGATTGGGCTAGATCTAGGATGCCAGTGTTATCCGCTCTCAAAGCCCAAGCAGAAATTGACAAACCATTGGCTGGTATGAGAGTTGCAGGATGTTTGCATGTTACCAAAGAAACAGCTGTGCTGATAGAAACAATCAAGGCAGCAGGGGCTGAAATCTCCTGGTCAGGTTGCAATCCATTATCAACACAAGATGATGTTGCTGCTTGGTTAGCAAGAGAAGGTTACTCAGTACACGCTTGGCATGGCCAATCGGTCGAAGATTTCTATTGGTGTATCGATAAAACTCTAGAATTCAAGCCAACACTAACCTTAGATGATGGCGCTGACCTAATTGTAAGGGTGCATGGGGAAAAATCAGAATTTGCTGGGACAGTGATAGGTGGTACTGAAGAAACAACAACAGGAGTTCACAGGCTGAGAGCTATGGCAGCCGCTGGAGACCTGAAGTATCCAGTTATTGCAGTTAATGACGCTGTAACAAAGTGGGACTTTGACAATGTTTACGGTACGGGGCAATCTACAATTGACGGTATTCTTCGATCTACTAGCGTCTTAATTGCAGGCAAAACGTTCGTTGTCGCAGGTTATGGACACTGCGGCAGAGGTCTTGCAATGAGGGCGAATGGAATGGGTGCTAATGTAATCATTACAGAGGTTGATCCATTGCCTGGACTTCGTGCTGTAATGGACGGCTTTAGGGTAATGAAAATGGATGAAGCAGCTCCATTAGGTGACATATTTTGTACTGCAACAGGTATGAAAGACGTTATTGTTGGCCGCCATATTGACAATATGAAGGACGGAGCCATAATTTCCAACACTGGGCACTATGACTGTGAGATAAATATTGGAGAGTTAAATGATAGAGCATCATCAAAACGTACCATACGTCCAGAGAATGATGAGTACACACTCGAAGATGGGAGAAAAATCTACCTTCTCGCAGATGGAAGGTTGGTTAACCTCGCTGCTGCTGAAGGTCATCCATCAGAGGTAATGGATATGAGCTTCGCAAATCAATTCTTGTCGCTTTGCAGGTTAGCAAAAGAAGCACATTCTATGGAAAATCAGGTTTATGATATCACGGTTGACCAAGATATGGACTTAGCAACCACGAAACTCGAAACCCTTGGAATTACAATTGATAGTCTGACTGATGAGCAGATATCATACTCTACAGATTACACTGCAGGTACGTGATTACTCTTCCTCATATCCTGCTAATTCTGAATCTTCCTCATCTTCTTCGATATATCCGATTTCGTCGAGATGGGATTCAAAGTCTGGTGATTTTAGTTTCCAATTCTTGGGCAACTTCTTCCCAGATTTGATAATTTTCTCTAATCTTTGCTGGAATGCAGGCGGGTGTCTTGAAAACAAGAACATGTACAATTTTCCACTTCGGATTTCATCCGGAATCACAACACATCCACTACTTGCTTCGAATTGTAATGCTCTCAGCAGATTGAATCCTGGCCTGTTAACTCTCTGATATACTCTTCTTGTGAAAGCCATTCCCAGAATTACTGTTGTCAGAATGAGGATACTGGTTAAACAAAATGCTCCCCAACCCTCTCCAAACAAGGCTCTGGAGGTAAAAACCTCCATCATAAGTACTGGAATTGTGGTAATCATAAACAAAAAGTTCTCTGAAACTGGAGCCTTGTTTGCTCTCAATTTAATCGATGCCCACCCTGGGTGATTTCTTTGCCATGGCTTGAATAGTGCGTCTTGTTCCTTTTCAGCCGATAATTCCAATGTCTTGTGGAGTTGAGTTATCCTTTGTAATTGGGAGTTTGCAATGTCTAGATTTTCTTCGAATAGCGCTCCCAGTCTATCTCTTGCTTCCCTGTAAAAGCCCAGGTCAGACAGTATTGTTGTCTGCTCAATGATGGGAACAGACTCGAGAGGAGCTGCTTCTCTGCATCGCTGCCACCAATGTAGCGCATCCTCATACAAACCTAGTTGGTCGACCATTATCCTTCCACCCTTCACCCAAGCGTCAACTCGAGAGGGGTCAAGCTCTACGACCTTGGTACAAGCAACCAGTCCTTTTGATGCCTGGTCAATGTCAGGTAGCTTTCCATCTGGAACAAGCAGGCAAGCGATCATCCACCATGCATTTGAGTGGGAAGAATCCGCTTTCACAGCAAGCCTAGCATGTTCTAAGGCAGCCTCAAAATTTCCATCTTCTTCAGCCTCGATTGCGTCTAGATAGTGGCTCTCTGCACTCAACGGTCATCCCTCCTTTTACCTCTGCCATATTTTGCAGAATGAAGTGGAGGAGGGTCCTTTAATTTCCTAAAGTGGCCACGCGATTTTGGTCCTCCAACCCTCTTAGATTGACCACAACTGAAGCATTCATTTCTTTTAGCGAAGTTTGATTTTCCACATTTAGGACAATTCCAATCGCCTGGACGAGGTTTAGGCGCTTCTCGACGATCGCCAGGCCTTCTTTCGTCACCCTTCCAACTACGACCTCTTTGCCCACCTCTTCCTTTCGAAGCGCCACATCGATTGCATTCAGTTCTGAATGAAAAATTGACATTATTGCACTCGGAGCATGTCCAGTCATTATTCGAGTGAGTACCTTTGTTGTCTCTTCGATTCTCTCTACGGCCACGATTGTCCCTCTGTCGTCGGTCATTGTTACCTCTACGGTTATCGCGGCTACTGAAATCATCATTTCTCCGAACCCTATCTCCTCGGCTATTTCGCTCTCTTCTGTCATTTCCTCGATGATCACTGCGACCTCTTCGATTGTCTTCTCGTCTATTGTTTTCACGATTTCTTTTCGTTCTAATTGTGATTTCTAACCCAATCATATCGTTTGGATTTGACTTACGGTCAAGATGAGCAACGTGAACAAGCGAATTTTTCAGGTTGCCCACTACCCCGTCAACCTTGCCGATATAGGTTTCATTTGAGTCTACCATTACTGAGCCTAATGCAGGGCATGCTCCAGAATAGCTGACAAGCAGTCCGCCTTCATGGCTGACTTCTTCGACTCTCCCTAGAAACATGTAACCGCCTTTGCATGTTGGTTTTCGCTTTGAGGATTAGTCTTTGCGAAGAATTATCGCTGCTCCAAGAATCACAAGGATTGAGGTAATCATTCCCGGTGCAGGTAAGCCACTTTCTTCGTTCGTATTCTCAACATTAACTGGAGTGTTATCTACAGCAGCGTATGGGTCTGGTACACTAACATCGTAGGTTGTGATAGCTCCAACAGAATCTTCTGCACTCAGAGTTACATCGTATTGAGTCATACCATCTGCAACACACTTTGCGATTGAGAGGCTGACGTCCCAATTGATGCCTGTTTGAGAGAAACTTGTGGTTGTCTCACCACACATTGTCGCAGACATGGTGACTTCACCACCATCAGGATCGATAACAGTTCCAGATAGACTAAATGAGAATTTATCGGATGACCAGGTTGCCTGACTGCCGTCTAGGTTGTTGTCTACTGAGATAACTGCCGGAGTATTTGTTTTCTCAAGTGATAAGTCGATTGTAACTTCCCAATCTAACATGCCCGGAGATGATGCCATGATGTGTATCATGAAAGCGCCAGGAGATAGACCGGATAGACTAACTGTGTCGCTAGAAGCAGATGAACCTAGGTTAATGTCGCTTGTAGGACCATTTCCAGACAGTTGGGTTGCAGCCAAAGAAACTGCAAGGTTTTGAACTAGTAGTGTTGGTTCAGAATTAATTGTTACAACGTCGCTGTATTCACCGGGTGTTGCAGAGAAGGTAGCAGGCTGGCCAAATCTCCATGTGTGGGTTAGATTGTTTGTCTCCCCATATGGATCAACGATTGCACATGTTGCTGTTCCGGATTCTGAACTACCTGGTGTAACCAATAATTCTCCAGCAGAATTCATCCTGCTTGACCATCCAGCCTCAGCAAATTGGCAGTCCAGTCCCCAAGCATCATTGTCAGTCGCCCAATCTGCCATTACTTCAGCTGATATAGCAGCAACTTCGCTACCATCTTTTAGCATTGGAATAATTGTATCATCAACTGGCTCGTTTCCAGTCCATTGTGGGACATCGTTAGTTTCTGGTGGTGAAGTGGTCATGTCGAAGAATATGTTTCTAATCATCGGCCAATCGGCTTTGTCGTAGGATATGTCAACGCTTACTCTTACGCTGCCGTCTGGCAGGAAGATTTCTTCAATTGAGCCGGAGGATAAATCTTCAACACCGTCATCAAGTATTGTCCAGTTTGCCATTCGCATACCTTCTACATACGGGAATGTAAACATCATTGTAGCGCTTGTAATGTTGGTTACATTCATTGCCACAGTAAAGTCGCTCTCACCTGAGTTTGGTAATTTGTTGAACCTTGTATTATGTGTTTGATCGTCTTTGACGAACATTGAGATTTCTAAATTATTGGTTGCACTGGTTGGAACTTCTTCACAATCAGTACTAGCAAGTGCATATCGTCCAGCGCATGACCTCTGTTCAGGATGCCCAGTAGGAATCAAGTCAACCTCTTCCAAACCAATTCCTTCCTCAACAAATTCTACATCGTTCCAGTCTACTCCTCCACGGTGTGGAATTCCTTCTCTGATTCCAATTCTAGTGTACATGTCAGCAATGCATTTTGCACCTATTTCTCTGACCGCATCTCTTTCATCGGTTGAAATCCAACTGTTATTTCCACCGGGGAATCCCTCGAACAGACCGTCTAGGTTGTCTCTTACAACCGATGCTCTTGTCTCGTTAACCCAAGAATTTGCATACAAATCTGAAGATGCCCAGTCATCTAAAATCTGGAACATGAATACTGCGTTGTCGTATTCAAACAAATCTTCGAATGTGTAACCTGAGCAATCAACATCATCCATTTGCCTTCCAGAGTCTTCTGCGATGGTTGTGCTTGTCATTGACATAGTAGCCATTAATAGAGCGAGTAAGATTGTACAAAACCTTCCCTTCATAGGGGCTGCTAAAAGCAATCACCCTAAGTGTGTTTGTATTGAAATCATGGAGAAATACGCTGTATTCGCCTAATGAAGAGCCATGCAGGTACTAATGTCCAGAGTATTGAAGAGATTGTAACATAGATTGGAGAGATACTTCTCTTCACCCCTTCTAGCAGCATTTCCATCATATTGTTGTAAACTCCGTTTGGATTGAATAAATCTACTAAACTTTGCAGCTCAGTAAACTCTGAAGATGAAAGATCGTCAACTCCCGTTCCTGAGATTGCCGCAATCACAGCAGTTGGAATTATCCACAAAAGGTTGAAAGAAATCCACACACCCATTCCCATGGCGATTGACAGACCCATGTCACTTGCCCAGGATGATGCAAGTAACTGGATAATTGTCCACCATAAAACCAGCAATGCAGACGCTGCTATGTACATGACAAACTGCTGAATGCTGGGCAAGTCATCTATACGATGCCAGATGATTAAAACACTAAGTAAATTCAATACAATAAAGGGCACCAATATTGCGCCCCAGTGTCCAATAATCAGAGACAAAGCAAATTTTTGTCGACTCATAGGCTGTGAGAGTTTAACTTCGAAGACGCCTGATAACCTGTCTCGACTTACTCCATCGAAAGATATCAACAATGCGCCTAAAGTAGCTCCCCATATTGTGGCAGCAGTAGATGCAAAGAGTATGTCATAAGCCGAGTCCAAGCCATAACCAGAGGTGAATGTCGCTCTTGAATCACTAAATCCCCAACTTGTGAAGATTGTTAAAACTCCAAGTAGAATCCAAATAACGACCATCCTTCCAGCACCCAGTCTCTCTTTGGCAATCTGCATGCTTAGGGAGGGGATCATTCTTCTTCACCTCTGATGGTTTTGAATGGAAGCATATTGTCGTTAGATAACTCTAAACTCACTTCATCAGGATCTATCCCAGTTACCGCACATATCATTTCTACAATCCCTGAATCATCTGCCAATTCTAGGGATTCTCGGATGTGGTCTAAACTTCCTTCAATCAACATCTGGCCATGATGTAGTATAGCAGCTCGGTCAACTAATGATTCTAAATCAGTGACTTGGTGAGATGATATTACGATAGAGACTCCTTTGTTTGCCAACTGTTTTAGAAGGTTACAAAACGCTCTTTGTGCCAATGGGTCCAGTCCATTGAGCGGTTCGTCCATCACCAAAATCTCAGGGTTTCCGATTAACGCACAAGCCAGAGATAGTCTTTGTCTCATACCCTGTGATAAGGTATCTAGAACGTAATCTGCTCTTGATTGGAGGCCGACAATTTTGATTATCGGGTCTAAATCAACTTGTTCGTTTCTCATCAACGCAATAGATTGTAATGCGTTTTTCACAGTCATCCTGCCTTCCCAGCGCACCTGTTCTGGCATGTAACCAATAGCTGCACGCCTTTTAGAACGGGTTTTGTCGAACCCTTCACAATCGTATAAGCCACATATCGCTCTCATGAGCGTAGATTTTCCTGCACCATTAGGCCCTATTAGCCCAAGTATGTTCCCTTTCTTGAGTTCTAAGTCGATGGAATGAATTCCNGCACCATCCATCTTCGCCCAAGGTTTCCAACTGGAAAAATCCCTAACTTTGTGTCTGTACGACACTCCGGTTAAGGTAAGACACGCCTCCATCAAGTTGGTTGTCTAGCATCAACCATTACAATGTGCCGATTGTATTTCCAATCGGGGGTTTAACTTATGCTAAGAGCATGTTAGGTCGGTTTGTGCTGGGAGGTGTCATAGCTTCNNTTGTCCTGATGNGTTGTCTTTTCGGACTNCTTAAATGGCGGNCAGAAGATTTTGACAAATCCTACTTTATTGGTATTACAATAGNAATAATTTGTTTGTGGATTATCCCTTGGGGTTTGTTANNAATNATCCCNATTNTTNTCGGGTNNTCNNTTATCAGTCCAGCTGCAAGANAAGAGTGGCAGTTCTTCAAAAACAGGAGAATAATAGCCTCAATAATTCTGTTTCTTGTNGTAAACACCTTTGCATTCTATCCTGTTTCAACACCTGAGGCTCCCGAGCAGTGGGGCAACCCAATAGCAACAGAAAATCCACACGCTNCTGCTTGGCCAGCAAGTGAGCAGTACACTTGGCTTCANGATGGAGCGGTTATTGGAGTNGTNAATATTCGAACCCCTCATACTTTCAGCGTTTGGGGTCAAGATTCATCAACGGTTAGTATCGGTGTTCTGTTAGGAATGCACGATCAAAGAATGAGGCAGTCAATAGAACTGGCAAATTCGTTTATACCAACTTTCAGTATTGATGCTGATTCGTTCTANCTTGAGTCNGTNGAANCNGAGGGTAGCCATTTCTATGGTNCTGATAATTTCCTAATTGAGAGNTTTGAAGTNAAGAGAGAGGGGTTTGATACAGCCCTTGCTAATGTTCTAGTTGTAGGGTTTCCAAATTTCGGTGGTGAGTTGACATTACTAACAATAACAAGGCCTTCTTTAAATACACAAGCGGACGTTTTTGAAGAAAAAATCGTGCTTGAGTACCTCGATTAGTTCCAATTCAGCAATGTCTTGCTTTGTTTTTTTAGGGTAACCTAAAATTTATGTACGTCCTACTTTTCGGGAGCCCTAAATCGAGTGATATTATGACGAATATACGAATGAAATCTATGCTAATGACATTATTGATGTGCTGTGCTGCTCTTGCAGGATGCCTTGATAGTGATGACGACGAAACAACCGAAGACACTAGCGTCACAGACAACGGTTATACCTACGTCTCTGATGTTGAAAACCATCGAGCATTAATGCAAGACTTGTGTGACATCAAGGACGCTGCCAGCTCTTCAGGAGGATATGACTTCGCTACCGCCAAGTCAATCTATGCCGATGGCAAGAATGCACAGAAGGACAGTGGCGACTACAGAACTCTAGGAGGATTTGCGTCTGCTACAGGAAAGAACCATGATTACGACAGTTACTATGGTGCAGACGGATCAATCGGCGCACACATCATGGCTGCGATGGATGGAACTGGAGATTTCGAGGGAACCTCTGACACAGTCAGATACCAAGGAATCGCTAAACTAACCGTCAACATGGGAATGGTCGGTTACACAATACACGAACTAAACGCTGCAATAGCTAAGGCTGAAGCAGGAAATTGGGGTACAGATGATGCACAGCATGCATGGGATGAAGGATGGGCCTTCTTCCACGGACCAGAAGCCAACTACGGTTGTTCACCTGCAAAGGTTATGGAAAAGAGAGCTGCTGACTTCGGTACCGCTGATGCTGACGGAAATGCTGCGACCTTCATTGCAACAAGAAATGCAATGAATGATGGATTAACTGCTCTACAGAACGAAGACATGCAAGGTGTAACTGACGCACGTGACGAAGTTCTAAAGAACCTGGTCATCGTTTATTCTCAAGCAGTACTGAAGTATACATCAAAGATGGATAGCAACGACACAGCTGAAAAATACCAAGCAGAAGGCTACGCTTTCTG
>NZLM01000091.1 GCA_002694245.1 Methanobacteriota archaeon | reverse complement strand
TTTGCTGACAAAGAATCAGCCATCAGGCCTCTCCACACGAATTCGCTTGAGATGTCTTCNGGGTTAGGGAAGAATGCTGATGCAGTGATTGGGCTGGTGACTCTNTATATCTTCCAGCCNCCGAAATATGGGTTATCCAGATCACCAGATGAGTTCCAATTTAGTTGCATTTCTCCATCTGGTAATGGAGTTAATATCGGGTTTTCTAGGTTAATATCAGGGGATGGTAGGTCTCCTACAAGTAGCAAGTCCATGTTTTCGACAATGTAAACTCTAAGGGTGTTATTATCGATTAACTGAAATGAATTTTGACCATCCAATGGGTCCCACCTAAGCTGCTCGTAATCCTCGAGCTTATGGATAGCGATTGAATCTCTTGGGACATTGTCTGGAATTAATTCTGTTAGGTTTAGGTCAAACTCCATCCAATCCATCCCAGCATCTGGAATTTCAGTTGTTGANACNACATCNATNGAGAACCGTAATAATGGCTCTAAACCTTCACCTGCTCCGTAATTTACGTTGCTTATTGGATAGCCGTAATAGCCAACACTNGCTGCATGGGTTCNTGTNACTGCAGACCCGTTNAGCCAATCACCAATGCCTATGTCTGTACTGTTGAATATNGTAATNTCAGATGANGCAGNCTCCATTGTTCCNAANGANTCAGTTACTCTAACCGATATGANGTGATCACCAAGACCNATGGTGCTNGCAGGCACAGTGATTTCTTGTCCGGTACCCAGTGNAANTATCCCTCCCATCCACCATGAGTANGANAGNGGATTAGCTGCTGTTGCTAGAGTTTTTGCCGAGAANGTAATTGTATCGGCTGTCTTGTATGTTCCNTAGAAGTTNGTTTGNTCAATNAGGGGTGAAATGTCNCCTTGAATTATCTCTGCGACCACACTCAATACATTGTCTGAGGGTTTTGCATCTAGACCTTCATTGAGCGCCTCGCTAACAAACACCTTTAGTTTCTTATCTCCTAAATATGCGATATCATANACACAATTGTAAGTTTCACCCGGGAGAATGATTTCAGGCCTACAATCTTCCTCTGATTGCATCTGGTCGTCTAGATCGGAAACTGTGAATCTTACAAGTGGTTCTTCAACCGAATGGTTACCCAAGTTAGCAACTGTCACTGCAACACTATCGTTACCGTAGTAGTACTTTGCAGATGCTGGAGCGTTTAGTGGGAACATAGAACTTATTTGTAAGTCAACNGTNTCATCAAAAGTAACNCTAACGCTTTGCAGATTATTGTATGAATTCATATCACCATTCGGTGTTCCAGTTGAACCAAAGATTCCAAAGACCATGGTAAATGTACCCTCAGAATCAAAATTTAGTGGAGGCATGTCTCTGCTGAAACTGGCCTCACCCCAGTTTGGTAAATTTGAATAGGATACTGTTGAATTTGCTCTTTCAACACCAAAAGTGTCGATTATTTTCCAGCCAAGGTCAGCCACCAACCCACATGATCCACAAGAGGTTACTATGCCCGAAATCGACATATTGTAATCTACGTCGGTGTTGAGAATCTTTGTTTCGTCATAAATTGCNACATCAGTTATCTGCTCTATTGGATTTTGAGGATCAAATTCGACATCAACAAGTGCTCTTGANAGATAAAATGTGTACATTCCAACATCATTNGTTGTGTTTGTGTCCGAGTCNACGAATCTGAAAACTANAGTCATCTCNCCCTCATCCCCATTTGGATTAAATGGNTGNGANAATGTGTACTCTGTAGCCTGACCNACTTGTATTGGCTCNATTGATCCTATTCCGTATTCTTCTCTATCGTTGTAACAGTCAATTTCAGTCTGCGAACCTTCNCATACAAACCACTCTATTGTTCTGGGTTGAGAATTGTAGAAGAATCCGGTGTTAGAAACTTCAACAGTTAGCGAGATCGGGTCCCANGACGACANGTAGGTGTCTGGAATCGGATAAACCGAGGAAGTAACTTCGTAGTCTCCACTAACAGATGCTGATGCTATCGGTGCGGAAATAATCATGCCCAGCGAGGACGCAATTAACAGGGCAACCAAACCAACGCTGCTCTTTATAGAGCGTTTGCTGGAGTGGGATGTTCTTGTTGACATCATGTAGTCCTACCGTGCGTCCCTCAAATATCAATCGGTGAGTAATGTCTTAATTTGGCAAATTGTGAGCAATATGCATTTTTCTGGCGACACACTCTTGACTAAATTCCTACTCCCGTATATCATGCAAGCAGGAAGCGCCACAAGACATTCCCATCAAGATGATGAGGGTGGCGTTGTTGCTGTAGTTGAGTTCTTGTCTGCATTTACACTATTCTTGATGATACTTACCGCTTTTATGTCACTCGCGCAACTGGAGTTAGGTAGCAATGATCCTTACACCGATATTGTTGATCGCTCAGCAGTGGATGGACTTGATAGATTGACAAGTGGTGAGGGCTGGTATGTTCCATACGTAGATGGTGTCAGAGATAATGCTAATTCCACAAAAGATTGGCACCAAATTCCTGTCGCACAGCTATACGAGGGCTTGGTTCAACCTGGAATCATGAGTAATAGTCTGCTTGATTTTGACAGAATTGAAGCCCTTGCAAATGTTAGCATTGAAGCAATGACCTCTGGCCTAGGTCTAGCAAGCGATCTACAGGTTCGACTTGTGATTCAAGTAGAGGATTCAACAAATCAGTCAAGAGTCGGAACAGTCTTGTTTGATGGAGGCTCTGATAGGTCAACAGCTAGTACCTCCTCAGTTGCAAGCAGGACCTTCATTAGCGGCCAGGATATTGTCTCTGTAAGTTTGGAGGTTCATGATGGAGGTAAGTCTCCTAAAATATTGAGAATAACAGAGATTTCACCCAGACCAAGTAACGGGGGGCCAGAGTGGATTGAAATGCAAAACCAAAACGGGTTTGCTATCTCATTAACCGGTTGGTCTTTTGAGAGAAGCGGCACCAGTGGAACAGCAACCTACCTGTACAAAGAAGGTGTAATTCCGGGTGGAAAAATAATCCTATTTTCAGGCGACCCATCTTCACAGGAAACAGGTAACGCAACCCTAGTCTATGATCTTGGATTTACAGGATTCCTCGGCGTAGGTTCAATCGATGGCCTAGATGATAACAGTGGTAGATTGAGGTTGCTTTTCGCTGAAGAGGATGAGGGGCAAGGTACTCAAGTATGTAGAGTTCAGTGGAATCCAACAACTGGAATACTCGTAGACAATACTCTGGTTTGGAATGGAGGACCTCCTTCTAAAGACACTTCATGGAACCTTTCAAACAATCCAACTCCCGGTGATGTTTGATTGATTTCAGCGTATCGTTCATTTAGTGCGATTGATTGGGTTGTGTGTTAGCCATGCAGCCATCGACAGTTTACAGCCGTGACCGTTGCATTACGGGAATCCACGGAATGGATGAAATTCTCAGGGGAGGGATTCCATACGGGTCTACGGTTCTTGCAGCAGGAACTTGTGGTTCAGGTAAGACTACACTGGGCATGGAATTTCTCGTTAGAGGCGCTCTTGCTGGAGAGGCCTGTGCACATTTTACTGCGACAGAACCGAGTGTGAAATTACTCGAGAATATTAGGCAATATGCTTTCTTTGATATGAATATGATAGACAGTGGTCTGATCAACGTATTTGACATGGATGTTCTCTACTCTTGGTTAGGACTCGACAAAGCATCTTTTGATTTGGACGATGTTCATGCCCTGATCAAAGCTATTGTTGACATAGTAAACACGATAGGTGTAACAAGATTAGTTATCGACTCAGTCACTACACTATGTTACAAGATTAAGAGCGAGCAATTAATCAGAGATTTCCTGTTTACCCTCGGTAAAAAACTAGCAACTCTTGGATGCACTACAATATTGATTTCTGAAATTACCTCTGCTACTGAGAACGCGCACTGGTCATCATTTGGTGTAGAGGAAGCGATTGCAGATGGTATTATTGTAATGGGTGACGTTGAAAGGATGGGTCACCTTTTGAGATTCCTTCAAGTAGTGAAAATGCGAGGTACAGCTCATAGTAGAGCAAAGCATTCCATCGAATTAACTCCGCTCGGGGTTATGCTCACGCCAATGTTGAAATGGGGTGCTGTGAGTGATAAATCTACAAGATGGGGTGCTTGATAATGTTTGAATTAGACCAGAGAATTGCTGAGCAACTTACTGAGGTAAGCCTAAACTCATCAGTTCAAGTTAGATGCGGCAATTCAAACGCCTTCATGGTCACCGCATCTACTATGATTCCTCTAATGCAGATGTTTGAGATGGGTGGAGTTTACATTTGTGCAACTCGAGGAGCTGTTGAAATTATAGAAGCATTTGAAGCGATAGGCGTTGATGTTTCTTCAATTCAGTTCATTGATTTAGTCTCCTCTGGTATTTTGGGTGGAACCGATGTCCCATACAGTAACATTACTTTTGTCGACAGCCCAATTATGCTAGAAAGTGTGTTGCTGAGGACATTGTACACTCTAAGAATTATTCCAACCGAGAGAAACTTCGTGTTAATCGACTCTGTAAACTCCCTTGCAATTTACAACGAAGAAAGAATGCTTGCAGAATATCTTCACACTTTCATCAACACATTCAGGCAAAGAGAGATTCTTTCCGTTATTTTGAATGTTCCAGACCAAGTTCCACCAACAGTTTTGTCAAATCTAGACTTATACTGTACAGACCTTATCGACAGAGGTCAGGTAGTTATTCACTGAGGCTTGATACCATGAACAAACAAATTCAATTCGACGAAGAAGATGAGGAATTCTTTGGTTCAGTCGGAAGTTTTGGTGTTCCAAAATTCGATAATGCAATGCACGGAGGAGTTCCAAGAGGTTTCCTAGTTGTTGGATTTACAGACGTGGGATCGGGTTCTGAGTTGTTTGCCAAGCAATTCACGTCACCAGCTGAAGAACCTGACAATACAATTCTGATCTCTACTAACGAAAGCCAACTAGAAATTGCTCGTGTTTTCAATAAGTATCGCTGGCCGACAGATATTGCTGTAAGAACGCTAGGAGAAGAGTACAATGCTAGAGTCTTGGAGAAAGAATTACTGGCTAGCCGATATAGGTTAGAAGGATTCAAATTACCAGATATTCAAAGACTTGCTCAAACTAGATTTGTTGATGATGACACACAAGATTTCCTCACAGAGATGACTAACGAAGTAATGGCCATGGGCCCCTACTTTAGAGCTGTTATTGATTCCTTAGATTTCTTTATGCAAAGAGAAGATCCAAGCAGAGTTGTTGCAATGCTAAGAATGATGCAAGCACATACTCAATTATACCGAGGTATACTATTCATCACCGTATCAAATGATACAATTACCCCTGCAATTAAGCAGGAAATGGCAGCAATTGCAGACATGGTATGCGACTTCAAAGTGAGAACAATTGGTTCAGATTTCGAAACCTCAATGATAGTCTCGAAGTTCCGAAACGCTCCTGAAAACCTGTCAATTATGGTCTACAGAGTCACACCTGAAGAAGGAATTACTCCAGAGACTGTCGAGCGTATCGCTTGATTAAAGCATAGAATGCTGCACAGCATCAATGCCCAAATTCTCTCAACCCAACGGTATGCTCGAATAAGACATACTGCAAACCCATGTATCTGTTCGCAATACCCACATGGGTATTTTAGAGAATCCTTGTATACACCGCAAATTCACTTGCATTAAGGAATGATTTAGTTCGAAAATTCAACCCAATTATCTCTCGTGCCCTGAGTCCTGTACCAGATCTTCCCATCTTCT
>NZLM01000090.1 GCA_002694245.1 Methanobacteriota archaeon | reverse complement strand
CAAAGCCTATGAACTCGGGCATGTTTTGGTTTCAAATCTGTACGCCTTTGAATTATTCCCTCGATGCAAGATTTGGTGGCACTAGTCATGAATATAATCTGCTGATTAGTTTAAGTATCAGACCTATCGAGTTTTGATTGAAGTATGGGGGGCCCTTTTTGTCAGATGAAGAAGATGCTCATGTTGATTTGTTGTGGCTTAAATCAATCATGAAAAATGAACTTGATTTGCGCCCTCCTTTTTTGGCGCGAGTTGGCAAAAATTGCATTTTCATTCGCAACGAAAAAGGAAAACCAATAGGACATCTCCTGTTATCAAATAGGTGGGCTGGATACGAAATAAACAGTTTTGTGATAGATGAGGAGCATAGAGGGAAAGGATTGTCCCATGAATTGCTCAAAAGAATCGAGCATTATCCTGTATTCTGTTACACCAGGGATTTAAGATTACAATCCGCTTTGAAAAAAGCTGGCTACATTGAGGCGAAATTCCCTGGGCTAATTGCTACTCTAAACCTAATCTTGACACGTCTTGGAATCACACTTTGGATGATTTTATCTTTAGACTTTAAACGACTATTTCACCAGATAAAAAATGTCACAAATTACAAGTTATACAAAAGAAGTTAAGCAACAAGTTGGCAAATAATGCTACTATTCATGAGTTTCATTAATTTCTATTTCGATAGATTTTGGCCCGTTTATCGTGTCACTTTCTTTAACAGATGTAATTTCACTCTCAGTAAATCCAGTTTCAAGGTAGTTTTCTGTTGTTATTGATTTTCTTGGTCTATTAACCAACAACGCCCCAAAAGTTGCAATCATAATTATAATTACAAATGTAATAGTCAATTCTTCTTCATCAATACTGACATTGAAGCTATCGTCTTCGTTTTCTGGATTAGATGGGTATTGGGTAGGTACCCCATCCGGGAAACCCATGTAGTAAGGATTTTGAAGATAATATTCTTCACAACTATTGTCACTCAACCTTGCAAATGGATCGAAGTCTGGGCTGGCACCGTGTAGACAGCCATACGTCATTTCAACAGATGAATCATAAGAATAAATCACTATTGCCGAGGTTCTATTATCCCAAGTTGTGTTAATGTAATTAATGTTGAGTGAAGACATTATTTTACTATCATAAGGATGCCAATCAATTGATTCAACATATAAGCAGTATTGCATTGAACAGGGATTGTATAGTCTATCGATCATAGTACCATTTTCAACAGAAAAAATGACAATGTTAACTCCGGTTGAGTTGTACAAACCATCCAGATCTACCCAAATACTAGATACAATTTCTATGGTCGCAAATCTTGATGAGTCAGGTGACCACTCAATACCTTGATATGTCGAGCAGTTAACTGGTTCTGGCCACAACATCTCGTAATTGGTCGTCTCAAAGATTTCTAGTACTCCAGAACATCCAGTTGAGATATATCTGCCGTCAGGTGAATAGTCAATTTCAACAACCCTGACTTGGGAAATGAGTGTATGTTTCAATTCCCAGTTGCTGGTATTGTAAATTAAAATCGCTTTTTCCCAACGAGGATTCCAAGAACTGTTAACCCAAACCATTCCTTCCACAGCAATCTCTGTGCCATCAGGGCTCCAAGAGGCGGTTGATGTCTCGAACCTATTGACTTCTTGTCCTGTTGATGTGTTTATTATCACAACACCATAGTTCCACTCGTCTACACGATCGTAGAAATTGTAATTTACTGACAATAGAGAACCATCATGATTGTAAGTCAATTGGGAGACTCCATTGGGTACATTAGGAGTATTGAACCAAGACAGCATGACTCCATTGTGAGAATTATAAATTAGGATTCGTGATTGGTTATCGAGTACTGCAATATGGCTGCCATTTGGAGACCAGTCAAAGTCCACAAACTCCGAGTCACTGAAATTGGAGGTAGCATTAACTTGAGTATTTCCTAAAGTATCCGATATAACAAGTGTGCTCTGGGGACTTGTGAAGATTCCAGCATGGCTGCTACCGTTAGGGCTGTACTCGACTTTGAGGATGGGAAGAGGATTATCTTCAACCGAATCAATTACATAACCGCCACTATCAAGAAATAGGTAACAGTCTCCGCTATCATTCGTTGCATTCGGGTCATAATTAATTGCGAACTCATTGGTACAGCCAGTAATATTAGCAGTCTCATTTTCTTGAGAGGATGATAAAAAAGTCGTCTCATTTAATTGCTCAACGCTAACCTCGTTAATTGGAGAAAGCAAGCCAATTAGTGAAATTAGAACAAGAACCGGTAACGCTGCTTTTGCCATGCTGCTCCCTCTTTTCGTTATTTTATAATAAAAATCCCGAATTACAGGCCAGAATATCACATACCCCATGGGAAGGTTTGGACAATAATGTAGAGCCACATAACATAGATTGTTATCGCCCCAACCTCAAATGAAATCCGTCTATATCTCAATCTATTATTCGTTAGAGAAACATACGTGTGCCACAATCTTGAGAAGAAAAATAGCCATGCTAATCCAATGATAAATAAATCTGATAAATCAACAACCATGGCTATTATGCAAGTAGGAAAAAACAGCATCGGAAATTCAAATAAGTTAGAAAAATGTTGGTCTGTTTGCAAAGATTTTCGAGGTGGTTGTTCTCCTTCAAATGTGATGTAGTACCTCCAATCGAATCCTTCCTTTACCACTTGGTATCTTCTAGAGAGCATAATTAGTCCTGCTACAAATATCAAGGTAATCATTGCAAACATTGGTGGAATGAATGCCTCAACTTCCATTCTAACACCGTTTTACACTATTCAATCACTGGATGGACCCAACCAAATAGGTCTTCACTCATTTCATTCTGAATATTTGTTAGTGCGTCATACAACTTTTGTGTTACCTCTCCGGGAGTAACTCCATCTCCATATGTTGCAGTTTTGTCTTTCAAGGTGATAGAACCGATCGGAGAAATTACTGCTGCAGTACCACAGCAAAATGCTTCATCTGCTTGCATAGCAAATTCAGCCTCAACTTTCTTTTCGACTACTTCGTGCCCCATGTGCCTTGCGAGCCTAATGATTGAATCTCTAGTAATTCCAGGTAGAATTGTTCCTGTCAATTCTGGAGTATACAATACTCCATCTTTCAAGCAAAAGAAGTTAGCTGCACCGACTTCCTCGACGTATTTGTGTTCTTCAGCATCAAGATATATCACTTCAGCAAATCCAGCGGCTTTTGCTTTCTTTGAAGGCATCATTCCCGGAGCATAATTTCCTATTGCTTTTACTCCACCAGAACCTCCTGGTGCGGCTCTGTGGTATTCATCGCTAATTAGCAACTTAATACAGGTCATTCCACCTTTGAAATATGGCCCGACTGGGGTAACATACACCATAAATGTGTATTCAGGTGCTGGAGCAACTCCAAGGACTGGACCACTACCATTTAGCAAAGGTCTGACGTACAGTGCACCTTTGCCCATAGGCGGAATCCATCTTTCATTTTGTTGGACACATTGTTCCACAGCATCGATGAATATCGATTCAGGGACTGGTGGCATTTTCAGCCTGTCAGCACCTCTTTGCATGCGTCTTGCATTTTCCTCAGGACGGAATAAAACTACTCTACCAGCGCTTGTTCTGTATGCTTTCATTCCCTCGAATAGCCCCTGCCCATAATTCATTACACCAGCGGCTGGGGAAATCGATATGTTCCCGTATGGACGCATTTCTCCAGGAGTCCAAGGCTCGTCGATTTTAGTCTTGGTAATGTACATGAAGTCAGTCTCTGTCATGGAGAATGTTAGTGTGTCCCAATCAACAGGTGCTTCGCTCATTGTATGAGACCAGAGCCCGAAGGTATTCAATGATTGTGTGAAAATTCTCATCATACATACTTTCGACATGTTGTTGACCTATTGACCTCCACGGCCAATCATGCGGTGGAAGGGGGATGTTGCAATCATCACTGGCCGGTATCTTTCCGCTGATGAATCGACAATTATGGAATTGTGGTCAAGAGCTCGTAATGGGCAGTCAGTACTACTCCGCGTCCATGGTGTGAGACCATGGTTTGAGATCACGCCTCACGGTAGGTGGAAGGATGGTGAAAACCACCCAAATTTACCAGAAACATATGAAGAAATTACGGAGGTGAGGGGCCCAGAAATGAAGTGGACCTATCTTGGAGAAAAACCTGTTTGGAAGGTATTTGTCAAACAACCGTTTATGGTTCCAAAAATTAGACAGGAACTATCAGGAAAATGGACGATCCTCTCTGGAGATATACCATTTGTTAACAGGTTCTTCCTTGATGGCGATTTATCAATGCATGTAACCGTAGATGGAGAGGTGTGTGAATCAGAGCACCCTGTCGATGTTTGTATTGACATATCGATGGATGAAGTAAAACACTGTGAGCCATTTCCAGCGCCTTTCAAGATATTTTCTTTTGATCTTGAAACTTCAATAGCACACGACACAATTCTGTGTGCTGCAGCCGTGATTGAAGATATGGGCACAGGAGAAAGAGAAAGACATACATTTTCAGAGGACGAGCAAACTATTCTTGAAAATCTAACGAAATTAGTAAGAGAAACAGACCCAGACATCATCACTGGTTACAACATAGACAATTTCGATATGGGTAGAATACTTGACAGAGCAAATTTTGTCTCTGGAAACGATAAGGAAAAGAAAATCAGAACCCTTGGTTGGGGTAGAGTTTCTACCGATGAACAAGGACGTAGAAGAGACACATTGTTCCCAACAAGGGGAACATCAAGAGCATGGAATATGGCTGGTAGGTGTGTAATGGATGCATGGTGGCAGGCTAGACAAGCTCTTCGCCCACAGAGAGAGACTCTGAAATTTGTTTCAACATTGCTATTTCCCGAAAGTGAGGACATGCAGAAGATGGACGTGGACGCATCAAAGATGGATGAAGAATGGAAAAACAGACCGGAAGAAGTTATTGAATACTGCTTAAGAGACGCTGAATTGCCTCTTGATATTATGCACAAAATCCAAGCCTTTAGGAGAAAGGAAGCGGTTGCAGCAGTGGCAAAAGTTTCCTTAGATACCAGTGCCAATGGTACAACATCTCAACTTATTGATTCGTTAGTAATTAGAATGGCAGATAGGACTGGAATCGGTGTCCCTCTAACAGGTTCAGCAGAAAGAAAAGAAGGACAAATCGAAGGAGGCTATGTCCACGATGTTGAAGCAGGTTTGCACCGATGGGTAGCGATTCTTGATTTCAAATCAATGTACCCTTCGATAATGATTGGCAAAAACATATGTTACACAACAAGAATTGATGATATGCTCTCGGATGCTTTTTCACCTGAAGATTACGAAAAGTCACCTACTGGGGCAAAGTTTTGTCACGACGGCATTAGGAGAGGTATGGTTCCAAAACTTTTGGAGGACCTCATGTCACAAAGAGATGTACACAAGGCAGGAATGAGAAATGCATCTGATGAAGCACAGCGTTCTTACCACGACCAAATGCAATACGCTGTCAAGATATTGATGAATTCATTTTACGGCGTATTTGCTTCCGGATTTTATCGTTTTACCCATCGTCAATTAGGAGAATCAATCACAGCATGGGCTAGGCAAAATATCAAGACAATTATTCAGAAACTTGGCGATGAAGGGCAACATGTAGTATATTCTGATACTGATTCAATATTCGTAAAGACACCAGTCGATGGAGTAACTGATCCAAGGCAAGCAATGATTGAATTCGGACATAGTACTGCAGAAAGGTTCAGCGAGAAGAGTGCAGAGTTGGAATTCGAAACAGGTATGTCCGTTTTCTTTAGTCATGGCGCAAAAAAGCGCTACGTAGGCCAAGTTGTTTGGCCTGAAGAAAAAATGATGATCAAGGGATATGAAACACAAAGAACAGACTCATTCCGCTACCTGACAGAAGGCATGAAGAATATTTTCAAGCATGTCCTGGCGGATGATTCAGAAGCGGCGATAAACCTAGCAATTGAGACGATATCAGCGGTGAAAAAAGGTGATGTACCAGTCAGGGATTTGATAATGAGTAAATCGTGTAAAGGCAGATGGGACAGAAAAAGGGCGAAATGGGATTTTAGCCAAGATTATGCCAACCCCGATGCCATGATTCAGGTAAGGGCTGCAAGAGCCATCATTGACAAGGGTCTACCATTTACGCCAGGAATGAAAATAGCATACATCGTTACAAATGCAAAAAACAGGCCAATGGAAATCAAACCTTGGCTCGAAGAAGACCCCGTCGCAGAATATGACGGCCAATTCTATGCAGACAGGTTAGCAACTGCTTTTGGAAGAGTGACTGAAGCATTTGATTGGAGTGCGAAAGAGTTGCTTGCTGGAAATAGACAAACCTCATTATTTTCATTCTGAGTTTTAATGCATTTAGGGCAAGTATTGAATGCAAAAGGCTGTTGTGGCTAAAATGATGAAGCCGATTTTGATTGCCATTCTGTTCGTTTCAGCGGGTCTTGCTGGTTGCATAGCAAGCGAAGAGGAATCCTCGACTAGTGTTGAAGCAATATTCAGTTTCGACCCCGATAAAAACATCCGTACTGATATGGATATCGATTTTGATGCTGGTGCATCGCTACCTGTGGGGGCATCTCTGACATACAAATGGGACTTTGATAACGACGGTTCCTACGATGAAACAGGCAGAACTGCAACTTGGTCATACCCTTCTTCTGGTAATTATGAGGTCAAGCTAACCGTATCGGATGGAACATCATCTGCATCCCAGACTAGGGAAATAAAAGTCATCGATGCAGATGCAGTAGAGCCAGAGGCAGACGCTGGGTCATTTTCACAAACCAGCGACTGCGATGGCGATAGTGTCTCTGAAGGAAATTACTACCTGATATACATCTGTGAAATGGACAAAAGCACTTCGAGTAAGAGTGTTTTAGCAAGTACCACAGTCACACTGGACGGTTCAAACTCAGAAGCTGGATCTTCTGATGAGTATATCTCTGACTGGTCTTGGGATCTTGACTTAGAAAGAGATGAGGATGGAGACGGAGATTCCAAGAACGACGCAGATTTGACTGGAGAGACCGTAGACTGGAAGGAGTTGGAGCCAGGAGAATACAAAATTGCTCTTACTGTAACAAACGGAGCTGGGTTAACATCAACAGATGAAACCGTAGTTTACGTAAATTATGTGGGCAAGTGGAATGATTTTGCTATTGGAGGAAATACATCCAACAATCCAATTGACATTGAATTTTCATTCCCAGCAACTCAAGACCAAGATGCTGGAAACACAATCAGACGAGCAGTTGGTGAGTTAGTATACCTGAAGCAAGATGAGGATTGCACCCAATCCCCTGTTGGTCCAAACAACTGCCGTGCCAAGTTGGACTTGTATGGATTCAATTCAACTGATGATGAAGCTGGAAACACAAGCAGCATCGGAGTAGACCAGAGGAGCGCTGGTGATTGCGATTCAGACACAGACTGTGTATGGCTTCAGTTTACAGGCTCATACCACTTTAGCGAAAGCCAATGGAAAGACGGTGAGTGGACTATGACAATTAGAAACGAGATGATAAATGATCTAGAAATCGAATCTCTGACTATNAGGCTGATCTACAAATGACGTACTGTGGCTATATTTGACCCAANTTCAGGTATAGAAAATCACCATTTATCTATCGCGGTCTTCAAATAGGGGAGGAATGTCGGCGGAATGCTAAGGAGAGAGCATTATGCCATCCCAATGGGAAGATAAATCAAAACCACACCGCAACATTGTGTTCATCGGACACGTAGACCACGGAAAGTCAACAACAGTAGGTCGCCTACTATTGGACTCTGGTCACATCGAAGAGCACGTAATTGAGAAGAACGAAAAACTAGCCGCTGAAGCGGGTAAGGCCGGATTCGGACTTGCCTACGTTATGGACGGTCTGAAAGAAGAGCGCGAGCGCGGTATCACAATCGATGTCGCACACAAGGAGTTCTTTACACCGAAGTACTACTGGACAATCATTGATGCTCCAGGTCACCGTGACTTCGTAAAGAACATGATTACCGGCGCAAGCCAAGCAGATACAGCTGTACTGCTTTGTGCTGCAAATGACGGTGTCAATGCGCAGACCAAGGAACACGCTTTCCTTGCTAAGGTACTGGGTGTATCAGAATTGATCATCCACGTCAACAAAATGGATATTTCCGGTGTTGACTGGTCAGAAGACAAGTACAAGTCTGCATGCTCAGAAGTTACCCAACTGCTGAAAATCGCAGGATTCGGTAGCCAACTAGACCGCATTCCAATGATTCCAGCATCAAGCCTGAATGGTGACAACGTNTACGAGAAGTCTGACAAGTGCCCATGGTACAGTGGACCAACACTATTCGAGGCTATCGACGCTGCACCAATGCCAGCTAAGCCAGTTGACAAGCCACTTCGCTTGCCAATTCAAGACGTTTACAAGATCTCTGGAATCGGTACTGTACCAGTCGGTAAGATTGAGACAGGTACNCTGAATGTAGGAAAGACAGTCGTCTTTAACCCATCNCAGAAGTCCGCTGAAGTAAAGTCAATCGAGATGCACCACACAATGGTACCAAAGGCTGAACCAGGAGACAACGTTGGTTTCAACGTTCGTGGACTAGCAGCAGTTGACATCCGCCGTGGTGACGTTGCTGGATACAGTGACAGCGAACCAACATTCGTTCGTCACGACGAGACTTTCGTCGGACAGATCCAGCTAATGGACATACCAAAGGCTGTTTCAATTGGTTACACACCAGTATTCCACGCACACACCGCTCAGGTCGCTGTGCGCTTCCAGGAACTACTAGAGAAGACCAACAAGTCTGGTAANGAAGCAAACCCGTCTTTCCTNAAGACTGGTGANGCATGTCTAATTCGNTTCCANCCAACNAAGCCAATGGCNATNGAAGCAAATGNNCNNNTTCCCNGAANTNTCNCGCTTCGCTATNCGTGACATGGGTAAGACCGTCGCNGCNGGCGTNTGCNTNAAGNTNGAGAAGAAGTGAGTTTGANTTCCGANNGGACTACGATCCNANTGGAAGAGAGGTGNAAGTCATGGCAGCAGTGACCATCATCAAACTAACNGGCGAGAACCATCGTGACATCGATGCCGTAGCATCTCAGATCAAGACAATCTGTGATAACGGCGGCATCAGCCTCCGTGGGCCAATTCCACTACCAACAAGGCGTCTTGTGGTACCAGTCCGCAAAGCACCAGATGGCGAGGGAAGTGAAACATACGATCACTGGGAGATGCGAATTCACAAGCGTCTTCTAGAAATGGATATCACAAGTGGTAAGGACGAAAGCGCTCTAAGACAGGTCGCAAGAATACCTATCCCGGACACAGTCAGCATTGAACTTTCAATGCGCTCGATGAATTAAATCTGACACAAGTCAGAGGCGCATCATGCGCCAGCCCCGATGAGTAGACGGCAGGTAAGGTTCAAACGAACCTCCTCTCCAATACACTTGCCGTCTACTCATCAAGACGCTTTTATCTAGTTTTCGGTAATGTGGAGTTTCTTTTCTTAGCGTCTCTATTAGTTGATTATCCTTTTCACTTATTCTAGCAGTGGGCGTATCGCTATCGTTAAAACAACAAATGGATAGATGATGCTTATCAGCATGATACCTTTCCCAAACCGTTTCTTTGTTG
>NZLM01000089.1 GCA_002694245.1 Methanobacteriota archaeon | reverse complement strand
TCCCGTTGTCACAAAATTAGCATTGATTCCCTCGATATCTATATTCTGACCTGCTTTCGCTGAATATTTCTGGCTGCCGCTAGTGCTATAAAGAGTTCCGCTTAAGGTCAATGTCGTTACGGTACTATTACCAACTGTTGTTACTCCTGTAGCTCCAGCTGTATCACTGTCTCCAATACCGGCCAGATCGATCTTACCAGCTCCTGTTGCTCCAATATTTAATGTTGTTACCGCACCTGTATCTCCAATAGTGCCGGAAATCGTTATGCCGCCTGTTCCAGATTCTATTGTTAAAGCCTCTGTTCCACTACCACTCTCACTACTTGTATTGATATTTCCATCAATAGTGATTAATCCTGTTCCTGTTCCACTACTAATTGTTGTTGTTCCATTGTCCTTTAACAGGATATTTCCTGCAGTGAAGTTCAAAGGATCATTTTTTGTAGTGATATTTGGACTTTCTCCTGAGATAACAATACTGTCGCTACCAGATACAGCTTCGTATGTTGTTGTACCGTCAGTATCGTAATTTGTTCCATCAAGAGTTAGTAATCTGGTATTGGCATTACCAATAGATACTGTTCCAACTACACCTTCTGCTGGATCATCATCACCTATATCAAAAATCTCTATATCTCCATCGTCTCCATTGGCTGCGTTAACGCTAAGTCCACTTAATGCATAAAGAGAACCAATCTTGCCTTGGAAAGCTATGTCTCCAGCTCCAGAAACCAAGGTCAAACTCCTGGCGGTGGTGTCATTTGAATCGACTAAATTATTAAAGGTTATTGATCCACCAGCTGTATCAGTAGTGATAGTGACATTATTAGAACCAAGCGTCACATTACCAGATATAGATACTGATCCACCAGCTGAATCATCCAACGTGATGTTGTTATTTAAGGTAACTCCATCTGTACCAGTAATAGAAACTGTTTTAATTTGGTTGCTAGCTCCAATCGTACCTACCTCAACTGTCGCTGATCCTGTGGCTCCACTATTTAAAGTGATCGCTTCAGCATCGCTTCCTGTTACAGCTCCAACAATCTTTATCGCTCCTCCCTGAGAGTTAACAGTAAAGGTTCCAAGATCTAGATGTACTCCACCTGATAAGAAATCAATAGTGTCATCATGCAATGTAAATGTTGGATCTTGACCCGTTAATACGATTTGATTTGCACCTGATTCTGACTCAAATGCAGTATTTCCATCGATGTTATAAGTTGTTCCAGCTAAAGTTAATTCTCCTGTTCCAGTACTACCTATAGTTACCGTGCTACCTGTAGCTATACCAGAACCAGCAGCCTCAGTTCCTGTTCCAATGTCACTAATACTGATCGTACCTGTATCTGTGTTATCTGAGTTAATAGTTATGTTACCTAAATCTTCACTCGCTCCAATAGCTCCTGTGATAGATACAGCTTTAACACCAGAATCTATAGTTAATGTTCTATCTTGACCAGTTATCGAGTCAATAGTTCCAGTGATGGTTACGGTTCCATCAGTTCCTGTTCCACTAGCGTGATCAGTGTCAATAGTGATATTTGAGACTAGTTCTACTGGACCTGTAAGGGCAACTGCAGGGGCAACTGTACTATCTCCAGCAGCTTCTGAGGTTGTAAGACTTCCATCTAATTGAATCTTCTTATTACCTCTAATTGTTATCGTACTAATCTCATTTCCTGCTCCAATATTATGAACAGATACAGTACCTGATGTTGTACCTACAGTACCTGTCGTTAGAGTTACATCCTCATCACTGGTACCAGCTATCGCTCCTGCAATAGTAATGTCGCCGCCATTAGTATTTGCTGGATTACCAATGTTTGTATGGATCGTTAGGTTCGCGCCATTAGCAAGTAATACATCCCCACCTACAAATTCAACATCATCCTGGGAGGTATAGATATAGGGGTTAGCCTGACTAAAGTCGATTCTGCCAGCAGGTGTTGATGAGTTTGTAGTTACAGTTAACTTCCCGTCGGTTCTAAAGTAGGTACCTCCAAAGGTGATATTGCTAGTAGTCGAGTTACCAATATTTGTGGTCCCGGCACCAGCTGCTTCAGCATCTCCAAGGCCTGCAATAGTTATAGCTGCAGTTCCTGCATCAGTATTGATATTTAAAGTATCTAAAGTACCGTTCGCTCCTGCTCCAATAATTCCTGTAAGGGTTAATGCTCCAGTACCACTTTGTATTGTCAAGTTATCTGTTGGACTTCCAGAGTTATTAGCACCATCAATTGTGGAAGTAAACTCCAGGTCTCCATCATTAGTAGTATTGTCAGTAGTTACAGTAACGGTTCCAGCTATTGTCACCGCACCAGTTAAGGTGATATCTGGACTGGTAGCAGCATCATCTGCAGTATCTAGAGTTATTCCACCACTACCTCCATTCAAGGTAATACCATCTCTACCTGTGATCGCTATAGTAACAATCTCATCAGCATTACCAATATCTCCAGTAATAGTTACCGTCTCAACATCACTTCCAGTACCATCACCAGATTCATTAGCGCTAATACTTACAGTCTCACTGCTATCACCACCAATCTTGCCAACAGTTATAGCTCCACCGCCGGATGTAATTGTTAAATTCGCACCGTTGTCTAGATCTATTTCTCCTCCAGTAATTGATAAGGTATCTCCTGTTGTCTCAATTGTTGTCGTAACACTTACGTCATACTTAGAGTCCCCAGTTGTGGTCTCAAAAGTAGTGGAATCATTAAAGCTATAAAAACCACCGTCTAAATGAATTGCAGTTGTAGTTGAGTTACCAATATCAGCCGCACCGTGGACACCAAAATCTGTATCTCCTATATCTTCAGTAAAGGTGATCGCTCCACTTCCGCTAGATGCGTTAACGTTTAATCCTGCTATTTGCTCAGTTGCTCCAATCTTTCCAGTAAAGGTTACTGTTCCAGTTCCAGAGGTAATTGTCAGAGTATCATCGTCTCCTCCATCAGTCTCAATCGCTCCATCAAAGACTACAGTTCCTCCACCGCTACCTGTGTTGACTGTTGTTGTGGAATTAGCTCCGGTACTATTTGCAAGATCAACACCTGCTGTATCAAATTCAATATTCTCTCCCGTTGTCACAAAATTAGCATTGATTCCCTCGATATCTATATTCTGACCTGCTTTCGCTGAATATTTCTGGCTGCCGCTAGTGCTATAAAGAGTTCCGCTTAAGGTCAATGTCGTTACGGTACTATTACCAACTGTTGTTACTCCTGTAGCTCCAGCTGTATCACTGTCTCCAATACCGGCCAGATCGATCTTACCAGCTCCTGTTGCTCCAATATTTAATGTTGTTACCGCACCTGTATCTCCAATAGTGCCGGAAATCGTTATGCCGCCTGTTCCAGATTCTATTGTTAAAGCCTCTGTTCCACTACCACTCTCACTACTTGTATTGATATTTCCATCAATAGTGATTAATCCTGTTCCTGTTCCACTACTAATTGTTGTTGTTCCATTGTCCTTTAACAGGATATTTCCTGCAGTGAAGTTCAAAGGATCATTTTTTGTAGTGATATTTGGACTTTCTCCTGAGATAACAATACTGTCGCTACCAGATACAGCTTCGTATGTTGTTGTACCGTCAGTATCGTAATTTGTTCCATCAAGAGTTAGTAATCTGGTATTGGCATTACCAATAGATACTGTTCCAACTACACCTTCTGCTGGATCATCATCACCTATATCAAAAATCTCTATATCTCCATCGTCTCCATTGGCTGCGTTAACGCTAAGTCCACTTAATGCATAAAGAGAACCAATCTTGCCTTGGAAAGCTATGTCTCCAGCTCCAGAAACCAAGGTCAAACTCCTGGCGGTGGTGTCATTTGAATCGACTAAATTATTAAAGGTTATTGATCCACCAGCTGTATCAGTAGTGATAGTGACATTATTAGAACCAAGCGTCACATTACCAGATATAGATACTGATCCACCAGCTGAATCATCCAACGTGATGTTGTTATTTAAGGTAACTCCATCTGTACCAGTAATAGAAACTGTTTTAATTTGGTTGCTAGCTCCAATCGTACCTACCTCAACTGTCGCTGATCCTGTGGCTCCACTATTTAAAGTGATCGCTTCAGCATCGCTTCCTGTTACAGCTCCAACAATCTTTATCGCTCCTCCCTGAGAGTTAACAGTAAAGGTTCCAAGATCTAGATGTACTCCACCTGATAAGAAATCAATAGTGTCATCATGCAATGTAAATGTTGGATCTTGACCCGTTAATACGATTTGATTTGCACCTGATTCTGACTCAAATGCAGTATTTCCATCGATGTTATAAGTTGTTCCAGCTAAAGTTAATTCTCCTGTTCCAGTACTACCTATAGTTACCGTGCTACCTGTAGCTATACCAGAACCAGCAGCCTCAGTTCCTGTTCCAATGTCACTAATACTGATCGTACCTGTATCTGTGTTATCTGAGTTAATAGTTATGTTACCTAAATCTTCACTCGCTCCAATAGCTCCTGTGATAGATACAGCTTTAACACCAGAATCTATAGTTAATGTTCTATCTTGACCAGTTATCGAGTCAATAGTTCCAGTGATGGTTACGGTTCCATCAGTTCCTGTTCCACTAGCGTGATCAGTGTCAATAGTGATATTTGAGACTAGTTCTACTGGACCTGTAAGGGCAACTGCAGGGGCAACTGTACTATCTCCAGCAGCTTCTGAGGTTGTAAGACTTCCATCTAATTGAATCTTCTTATTACCTCTAATTGTTATCGTACTAATCTCATTTCCTGCTCCAATATTATGAACAGATACAGTACCTGATGTTGTACCTACAGTACCTGTCGTTAGAGTTACATCCTCATCACTGGTACCAGCTATCGCTCCTGCAATAGTAATGTCGCCGCCATTAGTATTTGCTGGATTACCAATGTTTGTATGGATCGTTAGGTTCGCGCCATTAGCAAGTAATACATCCCCACCTACAAATTCAACATCATCCTGGGAGGTATAGATATAGGGGTTAGCCTGACTAAAGTCGATTCTGCCAGCAGGTGTTGATGAGTTTGTAGTTACAGTTAACTTCCCGTCGGTTCTAAAGTAGGTACCTCCAAAGGTGATATTGCTAGTAGTCGAGTTACCAATATTTGTGGTCCCGGCACCAGCTGCTTCAGCATCTCCAAGGCCTGCAATAGTTATAGCTGCAGTTCCTGCATCAGTATTGATATTTAAAGTATCTAAAGTACCGTTCGCTCCTGCTCCAATAATTCCTGTAAGGGTTAATGCTCCAGTACCACTTTGTATTGTCAAGTTATCTGTTGGACTTCCAGAGTTATTAGCACCATCAATTGTGGAAGTAAACTCCAGGTCTCCATCATTAGTAGTATTGTCAGTAGTTACAGTAACGGTTCCAGCTATTGTCACCGCACCAGTTAAGGTGATATCTGGACTGGTAGCAGCATCATCTGCAGTATCTAGAGTTATTCCACCACTACCTCCATTCAAGGTAATACCATCTCTACCTGTGATCGCTATAGTAACAATCTCATTAGCATTACCAATATCTCCAGTAATAGTTACCGTCTCAACATCACTTCCAGTACCATCACCAGATTCATTAGCGCTAATACTTACAGTCTCACTGCTATCACCACCAATCTTGCCAACAGTTATAGCTCCACCGCCGGATGTAATTGTTAAATTCGCACCGTTGTCTAGATCTATTTCTCCTCCAGTAATTGATAAGGTATCTCCTGTTGTCTCAATTGTTGTCGTAACACTTACGTCATACTTAGAGTCCCCAGTTGTGGTCTCAAAAGTAGTGGAATCATTAAAGCTATAAAAACCACCGTCTAAATGAATTGCAGTTGTAGTTGAGTTACCAATATCAGCCGCACCGTGGACACCAAAATCTGTATCTCCTATATCTTCAGTAAAGGTGATCGCTCCACTTCCGCTAGATGCGTTAACGTTTAATCCTGCTATTTGCTCAGTTGCTCCAATCTTTCCAGTAAAGGTTACTGTTCCAGTTCCAGAGGTAATTGTCAGAGTATCATCGTCTCCTCCATCAGTCTCAATCGCTCCATCAAAGACTACAGTTCCTCCACCGCTACCTGTGTTGACTGTTGTTGTGGAATTAGCTCCGGTACTATTTGCAAG
>NZLM01000088.1 GCA_002694245.1 Methanobacteriota archaeon | reverse complement strand
TCCATAAATCGTGATTAAGGAACCTAATGCTGCAGAACCAAATAAAAACAAATTTTTTCGCAAATACCGATTTATNAGGAAAGAAACACCAACNAGAATCCCACCNACTAACTCAGTTCCAACATCGAAGCCATTTGCNTCTAGCATCGAAATAATCCACAACATAACATGAAGAGAAATATATGCTGTAACTGCTAATGACATTAAACCAATNGCGAGGAACAATAGTACTCCTGANATGATTGTGACCATAATNGTNAAATCGCCTTCGGAATANGTAACATATTCACTNANATTATCGTAGAGAAATGCACTGNAAAGCTGACCTAATGCGCAACCGGTAAGAAATGATAGAATCTTGATTCTTTTAGCACCTCGGATCATTAGAAATACGCCTATTANGAGTAAAAATACACCGAAAGGAGGCCCTGCCCACGTATCAAAACGTGACCAAAACTCACCTGTTATATCCATCTAATCACATCATCCAGAAACTCANTCCCAGAATTGTGTAACATGAAAGCAACATTGCACCTTCGAACCAGTTTGTAGTACCGTCCCTTAGAATTGAATTGGCTACCAACACTGAGAAGAATGTTGCTGCGGTCTCTAGCGGTCCAAATTCTAGCGATAAATCGACTCCTAGAGCCCATGCGAGTACAACCATGAGAGGTGCTACAAACACCGCAATCTGTACACTGGACCCAATTGCAATTGCAAGTGACAAGTCCATCTTATTCTTCCCCGCNACAATTACTGCNGTGAAGTGCTCTGCTGCATTACCAAAGAACGGAAGGAGAATAACTCCGATAAACAGTGTGGGTAACTTCAATTCAGAGGCTGCTGAATCTATTGAATGTACTAAAATTTCAGCCATCCANCCGACCAGTATTGTTGCAAGAATNAGNAGTGTCCANGCATCTTTGTTTGTCATTTTTGGTTCTTCATGATGTACAGANTCATCNGAGGCAAAAATGTGAGCGTGAGTCTTGAGTTGGAAAAACAGTGCAAGGCCATAGACAACAAGTAGGACGACTGCTGCGTATCGAGATAATTGNACNATGCTNTCGTAACCACCNCCGCCTANGTTTACCGCAGCAGGAATCATCATTGCCAATACTGCNATNAANAGTANNGAGCCACTCGTGCTTTGAGCTGACTGGTTGAAACTCTGCCNNCTATGNTTGATTCCGCCCCACAGCAANGATAATCCCAGTACGAGTAACAAGTTTCCAAGAATACTACCTACAAGGCTGGCTTGAACAACTGTAATCATTGTCTCTGCNTGGTCGGTTTGTGTCGCTGCAGTGTATATCGCAAGACTTGCAATTATTATTTCTACAGCATTNCCAAATGTTGCATTTAACAAACCACCCAGTGATTCGCTAGTACGCAANGCTATCTCTTCAGTTGCATGTCCCATCAGTAGAGCAAGAGGCATTATTGCAATCATCGAAGAAACGAAACTCATGCTTGTATTNTGTGTAAAAGAGAAGTAAATTGTGATTGGAACTGCAATTAGTAACCAATTNAACCTGTTCTCACTGGGACTAAATGATTGCAAAACCCCTACCTTAGAGGTAACATTTTCAGAGATAGAAATCAACTCCTTTTACGCTTAGGTGCCTTCCTACGCCCAGCTGCTTTTCGCCTCTTTGGGCGCCTCTTTGGCTCGTCATCGTCATCNTCGTCATCATCNTCNTCATCGTCATCNTCATCGGCCNTTGANTTCTTTTTTCGACGGCGTTTCGGTTGGATTACATTGACTGCGAATGGATCGTCCTCTTCTGGCTCGGGTTCAGATTTCTTTTCGGCCGGCTTAGTTTCTGTTCCTGTGATNGCTGCCATATCCGGTTCAGCAGATGTTCCAATGAATTCATTCATCCAATCATCNCCTTCATCATCTTCATCGTCTTTCCTTCTCTTAGGTCCGGCCATCGCTGTGGCAATTACAAACAGACATGTTAGAACAGCTAGTAGTGAAACGCCCGCAGTGACCCATGCGATCATGTATGGAGGGTCAGTGGCGTTCAGTTCAGGATATACAACATCGGGATCAGATTGGACTGGGTCGGAGTACTCACATTTNGTGTCTCCAGTTTCTCTGTGTCTACACCAATCGGTCACGAACTTTACTTTCTCTGTCCTTTCATTGCCTGCTGAGTCGATTGCCTTTACCGATACCTCATGCATTCCTGGCAAGTAATTTCCTGATGCAAATACCATCTCAATGGTCCAATCTCCTTCATCAATTGTAACTCCGGTAACATCTCTCCAAGGTTCGGTAACCGAACTTACTGTTCCGTAATTTTGAACAAATCTAATTTGCATGCTAACGATAGATACGTCGTCNGTTGCTCCTGCTATNACCTTGATATCATTGCCATANAGGTACATAGCGCCGTCATTTTCTGATGTTGGGCTAAATATATTCACAACTGGNGCCTTTGCGTCAATCGAGAAATCTGTAATTTCTCTATCTACAGTGTTNAGTGACATGTCTGTTAAATTTATTGAAATCAACAAATCTCCTGCAGAAGTAGTTGATGTGATTGAGAAGGACGTGAAGTATTCTGGTCCTTTGTTTGGGTTGTTGGTATTTTGNGATATCAGCACCATTGCTGTTGCACTTCCTCCAGTCAAGGANCCCCCTGTTGAAGTTGTGATGTTAACTATCGGGAATTCTTCCAATGATTCTGAAACCTCAACCTTTAGAGTATAATCTCCACGAACAAGAGCGCTTTGTGTTACTGGAACATTATCTTCGTCGACTATTGTGTAAGTTATCTGCGCTGGCTGGGTATCTTCGGTTACCTGTAATGCATTACCTCCGAGACCAGGTAGAATTGTTGGTGCAAGGTTTCCGTAAGAATCTGATGCAATGACGGCGTACCAAACATCTCTTTGCGTGTCGTCTGGGACTGGAACTTGTCTAATCATTGTTGAAAATCCATTTTCTGGGATTGGCCCATCAACNAGTTCCCAACCTGGGTCGGTGTAGTTTGAAATAGCAAATTCAGAATCTCCAAACGGATCTCCAAAGTGCCTGTACAGNTAGTAGAACTCTCCTTGCTCTTGCTCAGAATTGACCCACTCGATGTCAACTACTCGCAACTCTCCCAGCATCTGAATATCGCTGATTCTGCCAATCGCAGGAGGTTCTATGTCTTCCTCGATTGGTCCGAAGTAATTCTGAACTAATTCAGTATACATGACAGTGTTATTACAGCCAGGACAGTTGTACAAAGCGGCTGATGTAACGAAATAATAGACATTGTCTCTTGCATCTGGAACGTTCACATGGAATTCTTCAACACCATCAGGGACACTACCCATCCATGTCAATGAGTAATTTTCAACAAACTCGCTACCAGATACCTTGTAAAACGCTCTCCAAATATGGTATCTTTCACCTTCAACACCAGCTTGGTCTGTCCAAGTTACCTTGGTAGTTGAATCCCCAATAAACTCAGCATAAACGTTAGTCGGCTCTTTTACCCAGCCCTCATCAGAGTCCTCTTCAACTATATCGCAAGATTGAGAGTTTATTTGAGTATTATAGGCCCCATATTGGTCGACAACTACCACGCAGTACACGTAATCTCCATATGTGTTGTAAGGTACAATGTAGTTGTAAAGGAACTGCCCATTATTGCTAGCAGATTCTGATACTGTGCCAATTAACTGAGCATAAGGATCATCGGTTGAACTGAAATATTCTCCATGTCGATAAATGAGGTATTTTTCATTCTCCTCAGAGTAAACTTCTGACCATGTTATGGTTGTAGTTCCTGTTCCATTTTCGTTTGATGTGAAAATTGCTTCAGTATCATCAACGTCGTTAGGAGGCGTGTTATCTTCTATCAGTGCTTCAGTCATTGCATTGTTCGATAAGAATCTAGTGTCCTCATAATCCAGTCCATCCTCAGTCCAATTTGGCAGGAGATAGGTCACTGAGTAGAATACTTCTCTATTTGTCATTGCAGGAACTATCGCCTCGTATTGAGTTGTGGTTGAGGACAATGTCGCAATTGGTGTTTCAAACATTAAAAGGTCGATGCCATTAGACCTGTCAACCTTGTAGTCGGTTCTCCAAATGTGGATTTGTAAGGCATCATCACCATCTTCTGGCAACACAGGATTAACCGAGTTGTAATTTATCCAAGAAACGGTCGTTGAACTTGCACCCGGGTCGAATTCAGCATCGATATTGTATGGTGAACGAATAGGAGTTGTTTTTTCTTGGACCGGCTCATAGACTATACTCGCATTTACTGTGAGTGTCTTTGTTATGTTACCTCCGCTGAGTTCTGTTGTAATCGCATAATAGAATGATCCATCTGTCCCTGCACCTACCTGGAAAGTGGCAGAATGACCGGGGTGGTTACCTGCTGAACCACGACATTTGTTGGGGTTTGTATTCCATGGGTCGGGCCCTCCAGGAATCTCCTCACAGGCTACAACTGTGTGCCATGGTGTAAGAGACAGAATGTTTTCTGGAGTAATAGGGCTAGCACTTCTGTAGACATGGTATGTTGCGTCCCATAATTCTTCGAACAGGTCTATGTCGCCTCCAGATTGCTCGATATTTCTCCACGTAACAGTCGTAGTTTCACTTACGTCATCGAAAACAGCGGAAATTTCCTGTGCCTGTAATTCCGCAGGAATTCCTTGATCTGCGCTTGCATTTGTAGCCAATGGAATAGTAGACATTAGCAAAACAAGCAGAACAAAGTAAGTCGTTCTCCGATTTCCAACATGCAGCATTTCGCCAGCCATCACTGAGACGCTTTGAGTGAGTCTGTTATGAGAGTACCGCCGTAGGCGGTGTCCGAGAGGTCTAGTTTGAAAGGATTGGAAAACCCGAAAGTTACTTTTCTCAACCATCGTTACATTAATCATCCTTAGGAGTTGATAGAGGCTTGGTTTTATCCAAGGATTGTAGTTCTGACTTTGCCTTCATGAATCTCACAACGAATGTGTAAGCGCCGCCAAGTGCAGATATTGCAATTATTATTGCAATTGGGTTGATGGAAATACCTTCGAATTCGCCCCACGAAGAGGTATCGAGGTAAGCCATAATCGCTGTTGCAATCAGTGCAATGAAGGTTAGAACCATACGGTCTGCCCTGCTAAATCCACCGTAATTTCTGCTGCCAGAAACCGCTTGGGCTTGAGTTCCTAAGTAAGAGCCGAACATTGTCAGCATTGCTGCCGTCCAAGCTAACTCGATATGGCCAAACCAATATGCGTTGTATCCTAATGCTAAAATCCAAACAACATCCAAAACTCTGTCTAGTGTGTGATCTAAGTAATCTCCCCACCTAGTGACTTTTCCGGTTGCTCTAGCAAGATTGCCATCAAGTCCATCTAAAGCCATAGCAGCAGCCATTAGAACTGCCGCTCCTATCATCATTAGCCCGCCATCAGATCCCTCTCCTGCGTTCATCATCAACCATGCTGCTGCAAGGCCTGTAGGTAAAGTCAGCCAGGTCAATGTTGCAGGATTCACACCTTCTAATTTTGAAACCAAAGGCTCGCTAATTTTCTTGAATAGATTGCGACCCTTTTCTAGCGCCATAATGTAAGACGGGCCACCACGACCTTTGTGCATTATGGTTGTGAAAGCCAATCAATTGCTGAATGGGGGGTCGAATGGAAAGGGCAGCCATTGATTATCCACTCCAAGGCACCATCCGCACCTTCGTAGATTGGCCGCTTATCCTCAAGCAATTCAACCCAGGGCCCACCTAGCATCTCCACTTCCACATTCTGCCGGATTTTTTCTTGAGAATAGCCCCGCTGCTGCAACCTCAATCGCAAAACATCTGGATCACATCTAAGGACCAATAACGCATCTACGGGTAAAAAATGAGCCAAATGGCCGTCGACGAGAGTCAATTTTTCAGGCTTCTTCCATACTTTTGACAATTTTTCTACATCGACTGGGGCGGCTCCATCTGATTCTACTTCGCCCAAACATTCGTATTGTTCTGCAAGTGTTTTAACAGTAACAACCGGGATATTAGACCCTTGACAAAAAGTGGTTTTTCCACAACCTGGAGTACCAATCACTCCTACGGTAAGGATTTCCACTTCGGCGCTCATGAGATTGTGCTGTAGTAGCCAAGAGTTAAACCTCATGCCTGTGTAACATACATGATACACATGTTTGGAGCTGCTGATCCTGAACAGGCAATCAGTCAACTAGAAGCGTATCACAATGAAGGAAGAAGTGAGCGAGCAGAGGTTATGGCCTCAGCATTAGTAGACCAGTTGATAGCTAAGAAATCAAGAGATGATGCCACACAAGCTATCCTTGTAAAAGGCCTAAGAATTCTAGCAGCTGTACTCAACAGTCGAGGTAAACACAAGCGTGCAAGAGTAACAATAGGTTTGCTTCACAAGCATCGAAATAAATTGTCGAAGTCGACCGGCGAATACGATCTAGCGTCTGCAGCCGGAGATTATCATCTAGCCGGTTTCATTCATGCAAATGCAGGTAAAAATGGTGCGGCAAAGAGGGCTTTTGCAAAATGTGAGAAATTACAACCTGGACACTTGGCGGCAGCACTAGATAAAGCAGAGCAAATTGGCAAATCAAAACAACTTGAGAAACTGTACCCTCTTGCAGGACCTGTGATAAGTAGGAATGGAGCTTTCATACTTGAAATCGAAGGTAGACCAGCAGCGGATGCAAGGCGCATTGGACAAATTCTAGGCGGAGAAATTCAGCAGGATATTGAAAGTCAAATATCGGCAATAATGGCAGGGGAACAGGCTGCAAATGCGAGACTCCAAGCGGCTGTTGATTCTCTAGTGCCAACGCATGACTATCATACATACAGCACAAACTGAGGTTGTAAATGGTAGCGGGAGATGGATTTGAACCATCGATCTACGGGTTATGAGCCCGTCGGTATAACCATGCTAACCTATCCCGCTAGCACCCTATCGGCGATAGTCTCTATTCTTGAACCCACCGACAACGAAATTACAAAAAAAGACGGGAGGTTTTTGGATAAGGACCTCTTAGGGTCGATTGATGAAGAGAAATTTCAATCTCTTAGCCGTGACCCTAATCCTACTCAGCGCAAGTCTTGCAGGCTGCCTTGGTGGCGATGACGACAGCATGGGTGGATATTCAGGTCCTATTGACTTGGTTGTGTATTACGATTCCACATCAGGGATGATTCAAGAAACATACAACAACGGACAAACCGGACCAAAAACAGGCGTTGAGTTATCATTTGATTTTGCTGATACAACCTCAGACGATGGTTCAATTACCAAAATTAGCATTGCACCTGATGATGGTTCAGAACCAGTAGAGGGTGACCCGGCAGATGATGCAGTTATATCCTACACATGGATGACACATGGTGTATTCGAAGTAACTCTTACCGCAGAAGATGATGAAGG
>NZLM01000087.1 GCA_002694245.1 Methanobacteriota archaeon | reverse complement strand
ACATCAATTGGGCAAGAACTATGCCTGCCAAAATAGATTCGAAGATTGCTGTGATATCCTCTGTAGTAGTGTATTCATTCACCGTCTCTTTTATCCCGTTTTCAGGATACATCGCCAACAAAAGAACAAAGGTAATGCCCCCGCCAAACCCGTTGAGATACTTTCTATTTTCTCCCTTGTAGATGTGGAACTGAATCATACCACACATTGCGGTTACAATGATTAGTGCAGAACCTCCTGATTGGTGAATTCCTTCCAACGGGGATTGCGCAAAGGCAATTAAGGCAAGAACTGCAGTCACTGTTGCTAGCCACTTTCCTTTTTCAATAAGAGGTGACAAAAACATGGCTAGAGCGGATAGGAACGCAAGGGTTGCCGTCGTTTCTGCCATGACACGCCCACATACAACTGAGCCATTAGCCTTGCACAAGCAAGAAGAGTAGGAGACCCTGCCCGGTAACATGGTGCGGCCAGCAGATGCGGGTTTACTCGATGAGTTAGCCAGCACTCCGCTTTCCGGCCTATCCAGGAGCCTTGGAATCGATGTGGAAAAATGGCTACCTGTTGCTTCATCTCCACTTCCAATAACACTTCGAATAACTCCTAATCGGCACGACATCGAATGGACTAGAAAAATGCTTGAATCCATTGGTGGAGAGAAAATCCCGTGGATGGTGATGAGTGAATCATGGGTGATGCCATTCTCAAAAAGCGATTATCCAAGTGAAGAAGCGAAGAAGATCATCACACTACTGCACGAAACAGGGAGAATCACTAGGCAAGAGGCTGTTTCCATGCTGCCACCTGTTGTTCTTGAACCGAAAAAAGATGATTTGGTAATGGATACCTGCGCTGCTCCAGGGTCAAAGGCAACACAACTTGCAGAAGCAGTACCTAACGGTTTAGTCCTAGCAAATGAACCTTCATCTGGAAGACTTAATCTGTTAACTACCAATCGTGGAAGGCTTGGAATAGAAAATATGCTAATTATGCAGCATGATGGCAGACACATAGGAAGAATGCCTGAACCGGGAGTTGACGGGGTGGTTGTTGACGCTCCATGCAGTGGAACTGCTACGACAAGGAAAAACCGTGAACTTTGGAAGTCATGGACGCCAAAAGTCGGTCGCAGTTTATTCAAATTACAATCAGATATAGCAACTCGTGCAGCACAATTGCTGCGACCGGGCGGAAAGATGGTTTACTCAACATGCTCACTCGATCCTGTGGAAAATGAGGCAGTAGTTTGTGAGATTTTGCAAAGATGTCCATGGCTTGAACTAGTCAATATCGACGCTGACAGGTTATTTCCGACTCTAATTTGTCACAGAGGACGAGACGATTGGCCAATCTTAGATGAAAAAGCAGAGGTTGTCAACTGGCAAGGGGAAATGCCGCGACTTGTCGGGCTTAGTGAAGAAATGCTCAACCCTGAGCAGAGAGGGGTTGAATCACCGGGCCTTTCCAAGACGATAAGGGTACATCAACATGAAAACAATACTGGAGGCTTTTTCGTAGCCTTGTTTGAACACGTTGCGAATAGAACACCCGAAGGTATTGCGAGATCGATGATTCTACATCGGGAGCTCGATCGAGAACCCGAAGAGTTACCACGGAGAAAGCGTAGCAAGCATTCTACAATCCCTGCGTCGAAAGAATTGGTAGATGAAATCACAAAGAAATGGGGAATTAACAAAGATGATTTTTCTTGGTGGCAGAGAGGAAAAAGAGTAAACATTTCTTCCAAAATGGCTTTTGAAAAATTGTACAAACCAGTTGTTGTAAACAAGAAAGGAGATTACTGGCCTGGAGAAGATTTTCATCCCCTGAAGATAATTCATGTCGGACAACCAACTTTTACGGATAACAAAGGAATTTGGCGACCGCGTCAGGAAGCATTGGAACTTCTAAGGAACAGAATTTCGGCTGGAGTTATTGAAATCAATGAAGATACAATGGTAGCGCTACTGCGAGGCAGTGCGCCTTTAAGAGAGGAATTTGCTACGGAGATAGAGCGCGGTTCATTCATATTGAGGTGCGGAGAATTCCTTCTCCCTGTTTGGGTTGCTGCTCGTGTTTCCCTAATGCTAGATAACAAGGAAAAAGAAATCATCCGTATGAAGCTTGGAATCGAATTAAGGGAGGAAGAGGAATGAGATCTTTCGCTTTCCTAGTGATACTGCTCATGATGCCATTAGCTAGTGCAATCTCAGATTTATCGATCTATTCAGAGGCTAAATTCTCATCTCAGGATGAGTCACCAATTCTAGTAGAATGGTTCCACGGAACTGGAGATGAAAGCGAAGTGGAGGAACTAAGAGAATTGGATCGGGCTGGTGAAATCACACTACTGCACTGGAGGACAGGCGCAGAAAACGATGGAGGAAATTTGCCTAGTGATGATGCTGATGCTAGGCATATGTACCATGGTTTTGTTACAACACCTGCTGTTGCGGTTGATGGTTATCCAGAAAATTTCTCTGATATCCAACCAGAGATTAGACAGAACGAGGTTTTCATAGACTGGACTATCCAACTAATTGGCTCATCTGAGGTTGAATTGCTAAACATTACTGCGACTTGGACAAATCCAAAGGAATTGAACGGTGCAACGCAAATGCACATTTTCATCATTGAAACAAACGCAGTCGATGATAGGGGGAGAGATGTCCCCAATCTTGTTAGAGATTGGTCTCCATCGTCGGCGCTAAATTTCTCATCCAATGGTACGAATTACTGGAATGAAACGATTACGCAAGATCATCTAATTGGCGCGGGCATAGAATTAGGTGATGCTAGTTTTGCAGATAAGTACGAAATAATGCTAATCCTGATAGGCGGTTTTGAAGGTGATGATGCCAACAGAGTACTTTCTATTCAACGAGGAGAAATGCCAACTTATTGGCAATCCGTGGACCAGGGAGCAATACTGACTCCGGCAATTCTATTGCTCGTCCTAATCGTCTTAATTGGGTTCATAGTAATGGCCGAACGCAAAAGAGAGGTCGGCTTACCAAGGTTGGAAGGTTCATGGTCAAAAGAAGAGAATGTCATTGAATATCGCATTGTAACAGGATTCCAAATTGAGATTGGTGATCTGACAATGTCTGATGGTTGGAGGGCTAATGGAAGAATAAAGAAACAAACCATTGCTCCAAACACGACTCACACAGGGACTTTGCGAGTAACCGGGAGTGGTGAGCTTACACTAAAATTGGCTGTCACAGTGGATGAATTAGGAGATTGGATTCTAGATTTGAATCTCCCCAATCCTCGGTCGAATGATTGAATAACAGAAACCTGTCGCTTCAAGTTATGGCTTTGGATTCTGTAGATAGGGCAATCATCGATGCTCTTTGTGAGGATGGGAGGCTATCTCATAGGCAATTAGCACAAAATCTAGGTGTAGCCCAAGGAACCATTACGAATCGACTTCGTAAGTTGGAAGGCGATGGTGTAATTCGTGGCTATGCTCCAACACTGAACGCCGATTCGGTAGGGTGGGGAATGACTGTAATGGCAGGATTGTGCATAGAGAAGGGCAAAATTATGGATGTGCAAAAGCACATTTCTGCTGACCACAGGGTATTCGCTGTTTATGATGTTACAGGGGATTGGGATTCCATGGTTCTCGCAAGAGTAAAGAATAGGGAAGACCTTGACGATTTGACAAAAACCGTATTTACCCTAGAAGGGATATCACGCTCTTACACTCACGTCGTTCTGAATACTGTAAAGGAGTCAGGCGTCATCCTCCCCGAGGAATGATGGTAAATCTTCTACACACATTGTGTCTGGCTTCATTGCTTTGGAAAGTGCTCTTCTTAGCTCATCGCATGGCTTTGTGTCTAGGCTAGTCATTGAGTCCATCAATCTCTTCTGTAACCTACCCCCAGTCCTATCCCAATCCATCAGTACGATGCATGAACCGTATTTTTCTACAATGTAAACTACAACTCTGTCAACACTCCAACCACGATTTAGCTTCTCAATAGGACCTGTGAAACCTAAGTTACGTAATGCTAATTCATCGCGTTTACCCTCAACTAGTATGACTTTACCTTCAGCATTTTCTTCAATGCCTTCTTCTAAAGCCCTGTTCGCTAGTGCGTATCGTTGTTCACGATTCAAAAAAATCCCTCCAGAATGGAAATTATCTCTTCCGAGTTCAATCCAGTTATACTCACTTTTTTACTACGGCTAGTTTGCCCAGAGACGATAGAGACAGTCGATGAGAATATCTTACCAAGCACGTTGCAGACTGCGTGATTTGCTTTTCCTTGTTGTGCATCAGCCTTTACAGCGACCTGTAACTTTCCGCGCCATTCATTGAATCCTACGATACCTTGACGTGAAGATCCGGGTTGGACTTCAATGTCCAGAATTGTGGTCCCATCTAGGGTCTTCTGAATGCAAGATTCCACCCCCATAAATTAACCTCTGCAAACTTCTTATTAAGCAATCTTCATTGATAAAATGTCGTATATACGCAATCAATTAATACGGCCATCTGACAGGTCCCTTCATGAGCGCATCTCGGGAGTTATGGCCTGACGAATACACAGTGTTCAATATTCTCTACGATAAATTTCTTTTCTGGTCAATCGTAGTTGGAATTTTTACTTTCACATGGCTCCTAATCGCGGTACTGCGGTACAGAGATGGCATTGAACCCGCTGGCAAGGAAGAACTCAAAGTTGGCACATTTCCGAAGGAAAGACACCACTTCGACCTCGAATTTGCATGGTTCTTAGGGCCTACAATTCTTGTCGTTTGGGTGACAATTCTTGCATTTGGTTCTATGAACATCGTTTGGGGCGAAGTTCAGGATTTACAAGAGGAAGGTGCATTTACTGTAGAAGTAAATGGTTTACAGTGGTACTGGGATTTCTATTATCATGATGAGTTGACATGGGAGGACATGAGTACTGAACACGATGTCACTTGGGACAATATCACAGGCTTGACGATCGATGCGGGGCCAGGAGCAGTTTCGGCTGTGGCAAAATGGTCGATTTTGGAAGTCGACATTGATGATAAACTAGTAGAAACTGAATTTTCCGAAACCCTTGATTTAGCAAATAATACTACAATGGCAGTAATGTTTAACCAATCTGTTCCACAAAGTGTTGAAATTAAAGATGCAGATGGAAATGTCATCCACCGATGGCAACACATCCCTGAAAGAATCATGAAAAACGCCGATGAAGAAGCCTACAGTTACAAGATGAGTGGTAACTTGATTATACCCTGTGATGAAAATGTTCTATTCAACATCTATAGTATGAATCTAGATAGAGAGGACGATTCATTCGATCGTTCCAGCACCTATCAAGGCGTACAACATGCGTTCTGGCTACAGGAGTGGGGAATGAAAGAAGATGCTGTTCCTGGCTTAGACTCAGGAACTTGGATGTATGTACAACCGAATGAAGCAGGAGTTTTCCCAATCAGGTGCGCTGAATACTGCGGAAAAGAGCATTCGCTAATGTATGGTCATGTTGAAGTTGTAGCAAGGGAAGGAATGACCTGTGATGCCGACTTCGGCGTTTACTTCGAGCATGAGGAGTTGAGATGATGAAAGGTAGAAGTATTGCAGTTCTTGCAATTCTCTTGGTCGCTTTAGCCTCAACAACATCTTTCGAAGCAAGACAAACTGGAATCGTTACAGAGGGCGGTTGTGGCTGTCACGGGGGCATGANTTCCAANACAGTNATTACNGTNGANGGGCTTCCAGATGTTTTCAACGCATCNGAAGAATACCTNTTCACNNTANCAATTNCNAACGACNANNTNCCNNTNGANAACCCNGACCAAAATGGTGGATTCAGCATNATTCTAACCGGNGGNGGNNTTCTNGANTCNNTNCCNGACATNGANGGAAATNNNGCNNNAGAAATGGANGGAGGNTTAACNCANNNTNTNGANATCAANGACCGNAGAACATGGGANTTCAAGTGGACNGCTCCTGCAGANGACACNGCTATNGCNANNTTCCTAATCTTNGGAAACGCAGTAAATGGNAATGGTGCNGCTGATTCATCTGGCGANGACCAGTGGAANNAACTAGANNTNNANNTTNCTGGAATTAATGCGAACCCCAGCGCACCNAGCGCTGAAGCTTTGACCATCCTGATGACCGTNATCGGTTTGGCGGTNGGACTAATCTTGGTTGGAAGCTTGTGGGTATTCTACACACGCAACCCTGACAACTTCTCAATTGGTAANTTNTGGGCGTANCTCAAGCCTTGGTTAACTACAACTGACCACAAGCAAGTTGGTATCTTGTACTTCTTGTACGGATTCTTTTTCTTCCTNGTTGGAGGANTACTGGCATTATTATTCAGAATCCAGTTAATGTTCCCTGAGAATGATTTCCTAACTCAAGCAGAGTACAACTCGTTCTTTACACTGCACGGCACGACTATGATTTTCTTGGCAGCAATGCCGATGATTGCTGGTTTCATGAACTACATTCTACCACTGCAGATTGGAGCGAAGGACCTTGCATTCCCAAGAATAAATGCGCTTGGATTCTGGATAATTGTAGCTGCAGCACCTCTGATTTTCACAGGTGTATGGAGTGGTGAAGCTGCTGACATTACTTGGGTCATGTACCCGCCTTACTCTAGCTTGAGCGGCCATGATGGTGGGCCAAATCCTGGTACAATAGCATTCATTTCAGGAATCGCTTTGTTAGGTGCTTCATCTACCCTGTCCGGTGTTAACTTCGTTACAACCACTTTCACAATGCGTGCAAAGGGTGTTGGATGGATGAAGATGCCTTTGTTTACTTGGTCTGTTCTAATTAGCGTATTCATGCTGTATGTGAGCCTGCCAGCATTCGTAATCGGTATCTTCTTCCTATTGTTTGATTCAACAATTGGNACTACNTTCTTNACNGCCGGTGGAGATCCGCTATTATTCCAACACTTATTCTGGTTCTTCGGCCACCCTGAAGTATACGTTGTCGTNGTACCTGCGTTCGGTATTGTTTCTGAGGTTCTAGCTACAAGNGCAAGAAGGTCCATCTTCGGATACCGTTCAATGGTTTACGCTATGGTTGGAATCGGTGTTGTAGGATTCGTAGTTTGGGGACACCACATGCTAACTAGCGGTATGAGTCCAGCGTGGCGTGCAGCGTTTATGATTACAACAATGGCTGTCGCAATCCCAACTGGTGTGAAAATTTTCAATTGGCTGGCTACTCTTTGGGGTGGAAGCTTAGTATTCAAGACACACACATTGTGGTCTCTAGGATTCTTGATCACGTTTACTCTAGGTGGTCTTTCTGGAATGTTCTTCCCAGTAGCGGGACTTGACACACAATTCCATGATGGCTACTTCGTAGTTGCTCACTTCCACTATGTGTTCATTGGNGGTATCATCTTTGCACTATTCTCTGGAATTTACTACTGGTTCCCGAAGGTTACTGGCAGAAAGATGAACGAAACTCTTGGACTATGGCACTTCCTAATTGCATTCAGTTCGTACAATGCTGCCTTCTGGCCAATGCACGCAGTAGGAATNATGGGTATGCCAAGGAGAACTCATACCTATGCAGTAGAGGCTGGATTTGCAGAACTGAACATGGCTATCTCAACATTCGCCATAATCTTCGGTATTTCCCAATTGCTGTTAGTCTGGAACATTGTTCGCTCTATCAAGAAGGGCGAGAAAGTTGGAAAAGACCCATGGGGCGGTTGGTCTCTTGAATGGGCTGTNACATCGCCTCCACCAACTCCATCCTTCGCAGTTGAACCGACTCAGTACGATGATAACGATCCAAGCGACCATCACGAGACTAAATTGGAATCGCTACTCAAGGCTCCATTTAGAACGATGAANAGTCTATGGAATAAGGAGGCGAAATCATGAGCGGAAGTCTTCATGACGTCAAAAACGATGTCTGGATGCGAGCAGTCATCGTTTCGGTAATCCTACTATTCGTTGGAGCTGCAGCATACGGTGCCTTCGCTGTTGGTGTAGGTACAGTAAAGAAAAACGAATGGGATGCTGCCTACGATGATTACAACGACGCAAAAGCAGAATTGGTCATAGTTCAAGAGACTGAATATGATGATCCTGATGAGTCATTTGCGGAAAACGCTGCCGCAGAGAAAGCAGTAGAAGAGGCAGAGGAGGCGAAAATAGACGCNCACCTATCCTATCTNACTTGGGTAACAGCAGGNAAGACTATTCTAGTAATGATGATAATTTATTCGGCNTTCTATGGCATCTCAGGATTCTACAATAGTATTCAACCCGAAGAAGAGCATGATGATCACCACCANGGTGANGATCACGAAGAGCACCACGGGTCTGCTTCACCCATCCTAATGGCTGCGGGCCTAATGTTTTTCATGATTGGATTCCCTGGCTTTGTAAACACCTGCAAATCATTACTTGGNTTAGATTACAGTGCAGAAATGGGCGACTTTGGAATGTCAATGGCNGGTGCTGCCCTACTGATAGTCGGCATCGGAAATTGGTGGAATGAAGATCTAAAAGGACACCATGAACAAATCGCTACATCTGCTCCATTCCAAGGACAGGACATCCGCAAAGCAGGAATGTGGATTTTCCTAATCTCTGAGACAATGGTCTTCGCATCATTCTTCTCCTCTTACTTGAGAATGAGAACCGGATGGTGTACAGAATGGGCCAAAAGTGCAGGTAAGTGTGACCTNGTTGACACACAGACCGCATCAGACCTACTACGCCACGAAGTTGGAACACTACTACCTGGTGCAATCAACACATTTGCTTTGATTATCTCTTCCTACACTATCGTACTCGCACTAAAGGTTGCTAAGGATGTAAANTGGGAGCCATCAAAGAATGCCTTGATGGCTAAGTTATTCCCAACAAGAAAGAAGGCTGTCAGAAATTACCTNATCATCACCCTAGCATTAGGTTCGATGTTTATCGTTNTGAAGCTGGTTGAGTGGAGCCATCTAATCGCTGAAGGATTCACTATCGATACACAAGCAGGTTCTATCTTCTATGTAGCAACTGGTGCACACGGTCTTCACGTATTCATTGGTTTGTTAGTAATGCTATTCATGATATTCAAGGCAGATGTNCTTGAGAATGGATATGACGAGCACAACGGCCAGGGAATCGAGTACTTCGGTTTATACTGGCACTTCGTGGATTTGGCGTGGGTTGCCATCTTCCCGGCATTCTATTTGTATTGAGGCGATAACATGGGCGAACACAAGTACACTGGACCAATAGCAGGACTCTTCCAAAAAATGGCTGACATCATCGGCAAGGACGTATACTACGTAAATTTCCTAATTCTGATGTTCTTCACTCTATTCGAAGTTGCAGCTGTTTTCTTCGAGGTTATTCCTGGCACTGACATTGAAATTACGAGAACCGCTGTATGGGGCGTTCTAATCGTTGTTGGAATCATCAAAGGATATGGAATCGCTGCTTTCTTCATGCACTTGAAAGGAGACCCNTTCATNTACACACGTACAGCATTATTCCCNGTGATTTTCGCTGCATTGATGCTGTGGGGAATCGGGCTTTCAAACCCTGCAGGAATTGACCAACTGCCTGCTTGGTGCACTCCAAATTGGGATTACTCCTACGTTACTGAGTGATACTAGAAGCCTCAAAACTTCAAAAGNAACCGACCTTAGCGNATTACATGCGCTGGTTTGCTATCGCTGTTGCTGCCACGTTGGCCTTTTCTGTATTACCAATCACCACTATGGTTGAGGGTAGTGACCACCACTGGAATGGTTATGTTCTAGAGAGGGGGGCGATTTCAGATCACGTTCTGATAGACGAAAATTACGATTATTATTCATTGAAGAAAGGCACACATGACGTAATCGTTGTATCATTCATCTTCACAACATGTCCTGACGTGTGTCCTGTTATCACTAGCAATCTCGTTAGTGCTAAGCAGCAGTTAGATGGAGTCAATCATCAGTTTATTTCCATTACAGTTGACCCAGCCAAAGATTCACCCCAAAACTTGAGGGAATATATGGATAACTTTGGAGCATCATGGCCACACCTTACAGCTGAATTAGATGATATGCAGGCAGTATGGGACGATTTTATGATACAAGTGNATACAACAGAATTTGAAAACCACGAACATGACCATGGTGGAGATAGCAGCAACATGGATGAAATGGAGGGTCTCAATCCGACTGTAATGGTGGTCACGCCTAGCGGTGAAATCTATTCTGAAAATGTAGAGCTTAACGGATTTCACCAGTTAACTGCATCTGCATACGAGAATGGATGGNCCGTTAATTCCAGTTCCAGTCAATGGGGAACCTTTGTGTCAGGACTAAACGGAGACGAAGGACCAACAGATTACTCCTGGTGGTGGGAGTTGCACTCATGGAATATTACATCTGGTACATGGGAAGCCTCGATGGTCGGAATTGACTCTATTGAAGCAGGAAACCTTGCATTTGCACCAAACTCTACTGAGGACTCTGAAATACCATCGCCACAAGGTGAAGACCTTTCATTCACAATTGTGCAATCCAATGGTTCAACTGAAGTTTCTGTAATGGATGAAATGAACGCTTGGCACATGTCNATNGGNGCNTTAGACTCATTTGTTGCACCTGATTCTGACTGGGGACACTATATGACCACNATTGACGGAATNGAGGCTCCCGCNGATTATTCTTGGTGGTGGNAATTATTGTACTGGGATGGTGNGAACGAATCATGGATGGNAAGTAATGTTGGAATGGACATGNTAATNGACAAGCAACATATTNTATGGNCACCAAATTCAACTGAANTATCATCGATACCCGCTCCTGATGATTACATGATTCACAAACTTGGAGTAGTATATGATGACGGGTCAACNGATTTATTTGAAGCTAAATANTACGGTATGGGTGACATTACTGCAATAGAACATACTAACGTTGCACTTTCNCAAAANGGCATTGATTATTCTGAGACCGATTCTAACTTAACCTCAATCGGTGGTTTGAGTTCAAATTACACCCTATACATTTGGCAGAAAACAGGTCCATTTGGCTACTGGGAAGAATTTTCAGAATCTGCTAACAGTTCCATGCTAATGGAAGACGCTGACCACTTTGCCTGGGTTGCTGAAGGACAAGATGCGACAGACCTTCCTTCTCCTGAGGCAGACTCAAATGCAGTTGAAACCTCGACCTCCCATTCCACTCAAACCTTCATTCTTGATTCAGACTGGAAACCAAAAGTTGTTTTCGTAGGGTATGACTGGAATGTTGATTTCTTTGTTGAAGACGTAAAGAGAGCCGCTAAATTAAGTTCAAACCCTGATGATCACGACAACGGCCTTCCAGGATTCACATTTGTAACACTTACAGCAAGTCTTGGTCTGGCAATTATTGCCGCAAGTCGCAATGAGTGATTTAGGATAGATTCTTGAAAGAAATGCCCCACAGGCAAATCAGGCGGAGATCGCATAGCCTGGTATTGCGGTGGACTTGAAATCCACTGTCCCTCGGACACGGGAGTTCGAATCTCTCTCTCCGCGCCTCTTTTTCCTTCCAACTTTTCTGAAATTCATGGAAAGGGTTCAACAACTCAAGGCGCCGTGCATAGGACATGGCCCGCCTTCAGACGCGTATCGGGATGATGTTGGTTCTACTCATGTTCATGGCGGGGTGCATATACAATGACACCCCGGAATGGGGCACTGGAGATGGGCAAGTATTCGTAGAAATCGATGGAAGTAGCGCAAATATTGAATCTAAAATGGGTGAAGGGTTTGAAGAAACCATCTCCATTGTTGGCTGCGGCGAGTCAAAAATGAAAGTTACAGGCATGCTGATTTCCTCAGAAGTCTATTCAGAGCACCCTGTGCTATCTGACGTTCAATCCGCAATGGGGGCTGCTGTAATTATTCATACAATGTCGTGGAATTCTGCAGAATCTGTCGAAGAAGGAAAAGCCGGTAGAATTAGTCTGAAAGATTGGTCCGAACCTCTGAACCCTAGCGAAGCGGTAGGCTCAAAACTATCAGACAATGAAGATGATTGGGAAGTAATTGGTATCATTCCTGCCTCTGAAAACGTTGCAAACGGCCTCAATATCGTCCAACACTGGCATGAGCCAATTGAATTGAAAGGTTACGTTCTAGATGGAAATGGCCTAGCTGGTGTCAACTCTGAAACTTGTGTGCTTGAAGGTCAAGGTCACGGTATGATTGTTACAAGTATCAAAACCAGTCAAGGAGTAGTAAGCTTAGACGGGGATCATGACGATGAATACTCCCTAGGTGACACCGACCTCTTCGGCGGTTGGACATTTATCTTATTCTTCCTAATCTTTGGAGTCGGTGGAGGAATTGGTCTTTTCATAGTCTCAACTATGGTTACCAGACAAGGTGCAAGAGCGACTGCTGAAGCACTACTTGGAAGAGAAGGATTTGCTAAATCTATCCAAATGAAAAAGGACATCAAACAATCAAAGAAAGATGGACTACAAACCCCTGCGGAAAGATCGGCTCCAAAGAAGAAAACTGCGCCGCCACAAAAAAAGAGAAAGGAGCAAGATGTAGCGATTCCAGGATTTAGCCTTGATAGTGTTCTACAATCAGATAATGACGATAGCGGCCCGAAAACATTTGGCGGTGGAAGTTCTGTAGTAGTGACAAATGAAGCAAAAGAAATGGAATCATCACGACCTGTCGCATCCTCAATGCCTCAAATCACCAATTCACCAATGCCCTCAGCTGGTGTTGTTTCCAGTCAACCTGAA
>NZLM01000086.1 GCA_002694245.1 Methanobacteriota archaeon | reverse complement strand
TCTTTTTCAGCAGAGTGCAGAAGCATTGCAGCGTATACGTACTCCATTCATTTTCACCTCAATTTTTTCATTTCAACCGAATAAGGATCCAAGGCCTTCAAATCCGCCTTCTTCCTCTTCTTCTTCTTCCTCTTCAGCCTCGGCAGGGGCTTCATCGGTACTCGTTGCTGCTACTGCAGCAGTTGCTGCAGCAGAAGCGGCTGCGCCAAGAAGTTGGCTCAGCTCTTCATCGAGAGCGTCAGCAGACAAGGATCCCGCTAGGCCCATAGCGCCACGGTTTGCTCGTCCGATAAGATGCGGCAGTGTTTCTGTTGTAACAATAGCCGCCTCCAAAGCCACAGCAAGTGCTTCACCACTTGCTTTGGATAGGAGTGTTGGGGTTGTCTGGGATGTGAACCAGCGAATGTTACAAGCCAGATTGTATGCACCTGCACCAAAGCTGATTAGATCTGACTCGAATTGTTCGAAGTCAATATCCAGAGTTGCTGGTTTGAATGTGGTTCCATCTTCAATAGTTCCACAAAGCCTCAGTCCTGTTACGATTGGGTTTATGCCAATCTTTGAAAGCATCATACCAAGGTCGCCCTCGAATACTTCTCCTTCCTTTAGAATTGTAACTTCCTTTTGGATTTGAACAGAACCTTTCATGATCTTAGCAGGAATACCTACTGAGTTCAATTCACCAACAATTGGTCCTGGTGGCATTCCTGTATCCATCTTTTCTACCACAATGTCATGTGGTGCAATGTCTCCAGGTTTTGCAGCTCGCCCTGCTTCTGTCTTCTTTAGCTCAGAGAACACCTCGAATGAGTTCATGTCTGTCTGTAGTAAAGCAGGTTGCACTGCAGAGGAGTAGAGTTCTTCCAAATCAGAGAAATCGTTACCTGCAGCCTCCCAAGCTAACTTCATCAATCGCTTCTTTGCAACTTGGATATTCATTGTGGAACGGAGTCCTGCACGCATGCCAAGCATTGCGCCCGCTGGAACACCATGGATGTCGATAACAGCAAGTGTACCGCCTTTGGCAAGCATGTCGGTTAGAGAAGAGACTGTGTCTTTCTTCCAAGGGGATACTTTAGGAATCAATTAATCACCTCGATTCTGTTGGATGGTCCCATTGTTGTCTTGATATACAGAGAGCGAATATTTCCGATACCACGTTCTAGTTTGGATATGACACGGTTGTAGACTTCCATTGCGTTCTTGACTAACTCTTCATGTGATTGAGAGCATGTACCGAATGATGCTTGGAAAGTAATCTTGTCCCTTGACTTGATAACTGTTGTAGATTGGAGACCATTTGCGATCACTGAAGGGTCTACGACTGGAGGTACTGGCCTTGGCATCTTTCCACGAGGACCGAGTACAACACCCAGATATCTACCAATCAATCCCATGTGAGGGACTTCTGATAGGAAGAAATCATATGAGTTTGCTAATTTCTTAGCGTTACCCTTGTTCTTGCCCAACTCTTCAATTTCTGAAGGGTCAATTACGTGGATTCCGGCAGCTCTTGCTTTCTGAGCTGCATCTGATGCTGCAAACATTGCTACCTTGATTGCCTTACCTCGGCCGGCGGGTAGTCTAATTTCTTCTTGGATACGGTTGTTAGGATTCTTCAAATCAATATCCTTGATTGTGAATGCTATATCTAGCGATTCAACGAATTTACGTTCTGGAGCGCCTTCCACAGCGTTCTTGATAGCCTCTGATATTTTGTCTTCCATTTTCTGTCACCCCTTCGGTCTGCGAAGGGACGAGCCCCTCTACCGCGGTCCGTGATTCAGTTCAAGCAAAGCGTTCGTCCCAATCTCCATTTTCTATTGTTCTCAAAGCATCCTTTGCCCAAAGGCCGTCTATTTTTACACGCATTGCGACACATGTGCCGATTACCTCTCGGGTTTGCGCTTTTAGGTCGGCTCCGGTTAGGTGGCCGTCGTCGTTTTTCTGACGAGCGACGTCCATTGCCTTCTCGAGGCTTAAATCCTCGACTGCAGCATCCAAGCTGCCATTACACTTCTTGACACCTAGAGCTTTCTTGATAAGCTCGCTTGTCCAGGGCTTTGGCATGCTTGTTCACCTCTGATACTCACGGACGTGAGCAAGTTGCCGACTTGCCTCCCCTATTTAATCGCGCCGCGTCTCAATTGATACGACACATACACGGTGTTCTAGAAAAACAGCGTACTGTATTGCATTCTAGAGGTTCAAAACTATGTATGGTTCAAATCCAACCAGATGCAAGTAATCCACTCAGCGCTAAAACTCCCCATAGTACCAACGGAGGAACATTTTGCTTCCAAGTCATGACGATCGGCTCTTCACCCATGTCTATTTCAAGTTCCATCATGATGCTCACGATGAACCAGACCCAAACTGGTCCAGCTATCACAAGTGCAAGCCTAGCTTGCTCCTCTCCATCCATCATGAATGCAGCGTACAGCATAGTAAATGCGGTCAGAAGTAGGTACCCGCCCATCGCTTTGTTATTGCTCTTTGACCAATCGGTGGGTAGAATTATTCCCATTATTGAATGGGCTGCTGCGACAAGAATCAACCAAATTTTGGGGTCCAGAATTGTATCTATCATTTCATTCACTCGTCTGTACTGCTAGCCCTAGGTACTGCTAACTTTCCTGCTAACATCAATCCCCCAAGTACCAAGTGAGTTAGTAGAACGATTGGGAATACATTTCCAAACAAGGTCGGGCTATTTATTATTGGAATACTGAGGAATAAAGTCCCTACAGGCATTAATGCTGGCATTGCATAGTCCATCGCAGATTCTGGACGCTTAATCATGAATGATACAAGACCTACCAATATCATAGATAATCCCCATGTGACAGGAGACATTTGCCAAACCGTGTTTCCTGTCTCGAATGCGATATTCTGTGATTCTACCTTATCTTCTTCACTTTCAAACGCAAAGGACTCATCAGCCTCGTCTACCTTGGCATCCTCAGCGTTAATGACGCTTACATTGCTTCCCATACCAACTATGAAGAATGCCATAGTTAGAGCTACCAAGACGCTAGCTAAACTGAGAAGTTGCTTGTTTAAGCCAATAGCATTGTGCATCATTTCACCTATCAAGAGATATAGGCCACCAAGCACCATCAATGTACCAAGGGTCGCTACAATTAGCAAAGGCATCAATGTATCAGATGCGTCAGCTAAAGATTGCATTCCACGATTACCAATAACATCAGCAGCCGGCCAGTTCATGTATGCTCCAACTAGTAATAGTGGACCTATTGCTAGAAAATATGGTGTCAAATTTTTTTCACTCATACCTAAGCCTCCTCGTTTGCTGTAATATCCTTGTAAGAAAGATATCCTGCTACACCTACCAGCAAAGTGGTGAGTATGGCGAGTAATGGAAATATCATAAAGTGCATAGGTGGTGTTCCATCATAACCATGATGACCCGTCAAATAACCCATGCCGCCACCGATGATTACCAGTACTGATGCCGATGATAGCATAGACATTTGCGCTAGAGGTTTGCCAGTAACAAACAACCCCGTTCCTATTGCAAATATTCCAATTGGGAGAATGTGTAGAGCCCACATTTGTTCATAGGCCGCGTCATGGTCTCCGATTGGTTCATCATCCCAACCCCATTCTGCCCATTGTTCACTCTGCGTCAATCCTACACAGGAGATGATGATGAGTAATATTCCTGCTGTTATCAATAAATTCTTCGGGTCTAGGATTTCTTTAATATCCATGTTGCATAAAAAATACACTTCGCATATAATGTTATCACTCATTGTGCGAAGAAATGCTGTAATTGCTGGTAATTAGGCAATCACTCAACACGCTCGATGACACGGACGTGATCGCCACGCATCTTCAGAGTCATTGGAATCGGTTGTTCATACAACTCCATACTGACTTCTTCCTTGGTTTCTGATACGCTTGTGACACGTGCTTTTTCTCCCTTGAAAGCACCCGTTACAATCTCTACGATACATCCTACTTCGATACCGCTTGTAACAGCCTTTGGCTCCAAGTATGGTAAGATATCTTTCAAAGGCGCTTCACCCGGTAAAACGGTTTTAGCATTCTTGAGTGGGGTTTGATTTAGACCGCGTCGAGCTTTCGGATCACGGCCTCCTGACCTACCGATGAGTTTCTCAACATGGTGTAGAGCACTGGACTCAACCATGACATATCCTCTCATACCAGTTGGGTGCAAGATTCCATAGATTTCGTCCTGAATTCTTGATAGAGAACCTGAACCCATCAATCTAGCTTGCATCTCATCAGCAACTCTCTTCTCTGAGCCAATAGCAGTCTTGACAATGAATAGGTATGCAGCGACAGAACCATACATTTCACGGAACAATTTTTCGCTGTTTTCCATTTCTAAATCTGCAAAGACACAGTTGTAGTTTTGAATGTGACCTGGATCGACCCATGTGGATTCGATGTATCTGCCTGAGGGAGTTACTTCTTTGCTTGTTGAAACGACGAGGCATGGGGCAATATCTTGTAGCCTTCCTCCCATATCTATTCCCAAAGCGGGTCCGTCACGGACATACTCCAAGTCTTCAATTGGAATTCCTGTGCACTCTGCGACACGGTTGAGGACGTCTTCTTCTGTATCCCCAATTCCATACACCCCATCCCAAAGTGCAGGCGAGTCTGAATCTGATTTCGACCTGCGAAGGAGCAGAAGTTCTTCTTCGTATCTTACGAAAGCGATGAAAGCGTTTGTCATTCTCTATTCCTCCATTCAGATACCAAATACATCATGAATTATCCATGGAATGAAGTTATCCATCAAAACGAGCATTACAAATCCGATGAAACCCAGTACAAATAGACCAATTCCACAGATGATTGAGGTTTGCTTGAATTCTTGCGGAGTGGGCTTTCTAGCCATGCGGATAATTCTAGCCCAACTTCCACGAGAAATCTTGCGGAATTGCGCCTCAATAGCATCTTGCCTATCCTGGACTTTATCCTCAAACGAGCGAGTTTGGTCATTTTCATCTGACATGGTTTCACCTCAGGGGATTCAGAGCCACTTATGACCCTCATTTAATCTAAACGGTGGAATCAACTTGGAAAAAACGACTGATTCAAAGCACACCAGCATGTCGACAATATCATGGCGGAGAGAGACCCATATCAGGTTCTCGGTGTTTCAAGAGATGCAAGTGATGCTGAAATAAAGAAGGCTTTTCGCAAACTTGCAAGACAGTACCACCCCGATAGGAATGAAGGATCCGCAAACGCAGAAGCTCGTTTCAAAGAGGTCCAATCCGCATATGACAAAATCGGAAGTGCCGAAGCCAGAAGAAAACATCAGCAAGAGCAAATGTTTGGCGGATTTGGCGGCGGTGGGAATCCATTTGGCGGCAGAGGTGGTTTTGGAGGAATGGGGGGTATGGAAGATGTTCTTTCCCAAATGTTCGGAAGAAGCGCTGCAGGTGCACAGCAAAGAGGAGCTGGTATGGGACAAAGACCTGTCCAGGAAAGAGGCCACAATGCAACCTGCTGGCTTGATTTGACTCCAGAGGAGGCAAAAACTGGAGGTAGTTTCAGAATCGCCTACACACAATTGATACCTGGAAGTCATGGTAGTATCGACCGTAAGAAACGAACTCTCAACGTAACTGTGAAACCGAATACCAATCACGGTAAAGAAATACGGTTGAAAGACCAAGGACATGGACATCCACGAGGAGTAAATGGTGACTTGATTGTCAAAATTAGAGTCGACCCTGGCGAAGGATGTCGCTGGGATGGCGACCGGGTAGTAAAGGAAGTAGAAGTCCCTTATTCTACACTGGTTCTGGGTGGGAAAGTTACGGTAACTTTACCGGATGGAGTAAAAGGAAAAATCACAATTCCACCACTATCACAAGTCGGTGATCGCCAAAGAGTGAAAAATATTGACATAGAGTTCATTCTTGCAGAAATTGAAAAATTAGACGAATCTCAAAAAGATGCTATTAGACAACTAAGAGATCTTGGACTCTGATAATGATTTACAATCACTCGTCTGCGCACCAACTTGGCCAAGATGAGTATTCAGCATCCTCCCAGACCACGCCTTTTGTGGCAAAAGTAGAGCAACTATCACTCATTACTGAATAATCGTCGTCCAATGGTGCAATAAACAGAACTTCGTTGGAAATACTGTACTGGAAATANTATTCCATATCTGGTTCATCAGCTGATACAAGGTACAATCTGTTACCATCAACTCTCCACTCATTCCANNTACCTTCTGAATCTGTCAAAGTACCATCGCTATCGAATCTAAATGTCTGCTCGGGGTTATGCCATGTTCCCAAAATGTCTTCTTCCGCTAGAGAAGAAGCCCAAACATAGAGGACTCCAGATAATACAATCAGAAGTATAACGCCAAGCATGGAAATGCCAATCACGAACGTAATTGGTTTTTTTTCACGATTTGCGTGTGTGTAAATTGTAACAATCTCTGATGCTTGGTTCGCTNGTACTGCGGGATTACTANCATGAGGTAAAGCGCCTTGCGCTAAGGCATTTAGTTGAAGTTCGGTAGGAATCCAACTACCTTCTACAAATTTCCAGTATCCATCCTCACTAACTTGAATTTCTGAATCTTCAGGATGTTGCATCATCATCATCTCTTGTTAGTTTTAGACAGTCATCAAGGAGAAGTAGCGTTTGCCTTGAAGATCGTTACCTGAACAGCTACTGTCACTTCTTCGTCAGAATCGGTTAGGAACGGAGGGGATTGTGTATTCAGCTCGACAACCACAGAAAGAGTGCCAACTCCGAATCCTGATTGTGTCCATGGCTGAAGTACTTGATAGGAATTAAGTCCTGTTCCGTTGGTAGTCAATCCGTCGAAATCCGGATATGTTTGTAACATTAATTCGATATCTGATGCATCATTTGATGAGCCTGATAGAGTATTTCCTTCATCGTTCCACTGGGCTTCCATTGAGGTCTGACGAATCGTTGAAGAGACTGAATCTGCAGGATCTGCGGGTAGACCGGAGGTTTCTGAATAAGAGATGATGACTGCAATATTACCAACCCTGTAATCGTCTGGAATCTGTGTCTCTGTTATTTCATAGTCAAATTGTCTTTGTTCTCCATCGCTTAGAATTACTGTGTCTTGAAAAGAAATAGTATCGAGATCAAACGAGATCTGCCATTGATTCTCACTATCTTTTAGCTCTCTTACCTCTTTATTCAGATTAGATAAGTCCACAGATGTATAAACCAAAATGATGGCTGATATTGCGAGAACTGTAATCATAGTTTTGTTGCTAGTTGGATCGTCAACTAGGGACTTTAATCCAGTAAAATCAAATTCCGCATCATCGCTCAAACACCCACCTCCATAGATGCAAAAAGCCAACTAACAATAAGTGTAAACACCAGCCATGAGGATAGCATAATTGTAAGTCTTCTAATGGATTCATTAGATATTTCATCCCCTGATATCTCCATTTGAACTTCATTTTCATTTACAAACCAACTTGTTATCTTTTCTTCCCATCCTACGAAGAAAGCGACAACTGCTGCGAGAAGGGACGCTGTGACCATTTGAGGGACAGGAATTAACGATTGAACTAATTCAATGAAACTCGATGATAAAATCAATAATAATAGCAGAATCATTATTCTCAAAAGACCACGATTTTTGTCCGACTCGGTGTCTATGAGTTTGTATTGAACAAGGATGTAAACAAACAAAATCGGCACGAATAGGAATGAGATTATTCCAATTGTCAACGTGCTCCATATATCGAATGCAACAGGTAACTGTTTACATTCTGTTTCATAACAACTGACCAATATTTCTGTCAAAGCCAGATCTATGAAGTAATTTATGAAGCCAATAAGAGCAACGATAAATACGATAACTGAGGTAAAAGAAGAACCTTTGCGGAATGTCCTAATCGACTCCCCTGCTATTAGAGTTAGAATTGTAGCGACACCTGCCACCCAAATGAGATTTACACCCATCAGGTACAGGAAAGAATACTCAACTGGTTGGGATGCTAAAATCCCTGAGAACCAGGTATTGTTGTACATCGTAACTGTGGATAGCCACCAGATCATTGTTGGAGAATAAAATGCAATCAAAAGCAACCCGGAACCTTGAGCGCCGGACCTTGCCAGTTGGTTGTCATTTCTCAACTCATCAATTGTGCATCTAACATAAATTGTAAGCCAAATCAAAGCTGAGGAGAAAATCATAATGCTTTGCAGGATGTTTACGCTAAAACCACCAAAAATGACCATAGTTGGGACAAGGAAACAATACACACCTAAAGCTCCAATTACCGCAGAGTTCCATCTGCTACCTGATGCTAGGTCAAGTGGTAAGTGGAAGGCTAGTATCAATGTTAAGATGTTAATTCCCGTTTGTAAGCCAAACATCATGAACACAATTGCATCGTACATTGTGATACCTTGTGGTTGGAATAACCCAAATTGAATTGCTGCCCATCCAAAGACAAGATCTGGATATCTGAGCTCAATAATTGAGACTAGCAGGTAATAGATACCAATCAAAATGAACGTCCAACCAAATAATATAGCAGTGAACCTCTTGTGAGAGTTGTGATT
>NZLM01000085.1 GCA_002694245.1 Methanobacteriota archaeon | reverse complement strand
TCCTGGGATGAAGCATTCCAAGCTGGTGAAGATGGAATGCCAATGGCAGAAGAACAGCCCGGATTCTTGTTTGCTGCTGCTATTGCAACAATGACTTTGGCTGCAGTATACTTGCCAAGCCGAGAAGATTCAGAGGAAGTCAGCGATAGAAGACGAGTTTAGTGAACAGTTATTCTGCTCACCACTCACCAAATTCTTGACGCTGCATTGGCCAGTTTCAAGGTCTTGAGGACCAACGATNACGACTGTAGTAAATCCATTCTTTGAAGCCCAATCAAGAGATTTACCGATATTCTTACCACGTAAATCAAGCTCTACGCTNTTACCCATATCTCTCAATTCTTTGACGATGCCNAGGACTGAAGTTGGATCAACTTTGAAAGGNAGTATTAGCGTACTTGGAGGAGGAGTTTCTCCGGGAACTACCTCTNTTCTTCCAATTCTTTCNGCTTGGGCCTCAAGTGCCAATAAAACTCTATCAAACCCTAATCCAAATCCGCAAGAGGGGTCTAGATCTTCTAATCCAAACAAGTGCAGGAGTTTGTAAGAGCCACCACCAAGCACTTGNCCCTCTCCTCCAAGTTCTGCCACATTTACTTCGAAAACCATACCAGTGTAATAGTCGAGGCCTCTTGCAACACANAGGTTCACCTTCAAGGAAGGNGGNGTTGGTGCAAGAGATTCAAGAGAGCTAAGCAGCAATCGTAATTCGTCCAGAGATTCATGAGAGATTCCAAGTTTGTCTAGAATTTCTTTGGCAGATTCTAAAGTTTCTATTCCTCCATCAAGGCTAGCTAACCGCTTTAATTCATCTGAGGCTGACGAGTCAATTCCATTGGCTGCAAACAATTCAGTCAAACCATCCCAATCGCCCTTATCCAATAGACGCATTGCACTAGCAACTGGAGCTTCCGGCNCACCATCACTAGCAAGGCCTAAACCTGTCANAATGTCTCGAAGAACGCCAACATGTCCAATTCTTACTTCATAGTCAANTAANCCGCAAGNATCNAGCATNTCAATTGCAAGAGAAACTACTTCAGCCTCAGCNAGCGGCCCACTTGCNCCGATTAGTTCCACACCATACTGAAAGAATTCTCTGTAACGCCCCTTTTTTGACTCCTCATATCTAAAGCACTGGCCAAAGTAAGACAATCTCAATGGNTTAGGCGAACTTCTCATTTCTTCACTAATCATTCGCATTACTGGAGCAGTTAATTCAGGCCTGAGAGTGAGTGATCTACCTGATTTATCTTCGAATGCGTAGAGTTGTTTTACNACNCCGGGNCCAGATTTCGCCGTAAACAAATCAAGAGATTCAAAAATTGGAGTTTGAACACGCCTGAAACCATGCGAAACCGCCTTAGATTCGAGAAGGTTCTCAAAGGCAAGACGCCTATTCATCNTAGNCGGGATGAAGTCCCGAGTGCCTCGAGGTCTCTGCACCATTAATCCTGCGTCGCCAATGACCCATATGAAGTCCTTTGGCTAAATTTCGATAATGAATATGTTTTATNGAGTAATCGTAATTCTTGAGAAATCTACTCTTCTTCGTATAGAAGTTCCAAATCTGGAGCGTGTGGAATTCCTTCTAAAGGCTCAGATAACTTCGACATTCTATCGACTAATTCCCAATCAGGAGCGTTAGGAGATTGTTCATTTTGCTGTATTTTCTTCTCGATAATGATGTCTGAGGTCTCTTTNTTTNTTNCTGGATTTANCGGAACATGGATNCCTAGTTTGGTCCAAGCATCACTAGATTCAACCTCATTTAGAGATTTACCTGCAGATTCCTGTTTTTGTTTTCGCAGCATCTCNAATTCTCTTTGTGAACTTTTTTCTTCCGCTATCNGGTCCTCAATTTTGGCCCACATTTCTGCTTCTTCTTCCTCTTCTTNACGGCGTTTTTTATCCGCTACANCCCATTTACTGGGCATGTCAAACCTTAACCAAAACCATCGAACTATTGGGATTAGGATTAATGCAACTGCTAGACCAATNGCTATCAATTGGTATAGGCTTAGTGCCAATTTTCTACCTCTGGAATATTAGGTTTTGATTTCGATTTACTCCGGAAACTCTGCTGAGTCCTCCCATGCTTTGGGTATGTTACCAACCTCGGTAACCAAATCATCACTTCCACCTGGGAGCATNGAAATATCAACTTCAGCACCAAATGGAACATTTCTGAACAACGGGCGCTGCACTAATTTGTGATTGAAGGCTATGAAGCCAGCAGCAACAATTCCCCAGAACAANAGAATTATTGTNACACCGTTTGGATTAGTTGGATCCCACACATTTGGNGTATTNGCNATCATGTCTCCGAAATACGAAATTATCAGCACTGAGAATAAGAATGGGAATGCAAGATACATCAGTAAGTCCCACCATCTCCCAATCCAGATATCATTGTCTCCTGTGTTGATGAAATCATCACGGAAGGCTGAGACACCAAAGCCGAAATAGCCGTCNAGTCCGCCAGGAGCCAAGCCTTGCTCTACTAATGCACGCCACTTTTGGTAACCATATTTCCAAATTGTAAATGCGATGAAAAGACCACTAAACATCAAACCGTATCCCCAAATGTGATCTTGAACCTCTAGGAATTGAGGGAATGCTGTTCCATCTGGAGCTATTGAAATCCATACGGCTGCAGAAGGTAGACCGAATATCAAGATAGCAACCGATGTCAGTAAAACTGACTTTTCTCGCTCATAACCATGGTCAACGAAATTTCTAACACACAATTCGACTGTTGAAATCATCGAAGTAAGTGCAGCGAAAGAAAGCGCAAGGAAGAACCCTGACATCATGACCCATGCTCCTACTGCACCTCCAGGAGCTTGAGCGAAGACTTCTGGTAACGCAAGGAATGTAATTGCCGAAGAGCCTCCAGTCACTGTGTCTANTGGATTGTCTGACACTGCAAATATTGCAGATAATACTGTCAAACCTGCGATGATTGAAATCGAATTGTTTGCNAGACCCATGGTAAAAGCATTCAATGTTGTATCCTCATCCTTTCGCATGTACACAGAGTATGTGATAGCCATACCCATTCCAGCAGAACATGACCAGGCAGATTGCGATAATCCATTTATCCAGATTTCTGGGTCACCTANCGANCTCCATTTAACGGTGAACATAAACAAAAACCCGTCNAGCGAACCGTCNGCAAGNTCCATCCACAATGATAGACCAAGAGACATGAATAGCAGAACGAATAATGAAATCATCAAAACTACNTTCACTTTTTCAATCGCTTTTGCTCCCTTCCAAATTGCTAGTAATGTGATTGCAATAACTAGTACCTGGAAGAATATTACATTCATCGGAGATTGTAAAAATTCATTCCAAACCAATTGTGTATCGACGCCTTCTCCAACTAATCCGTTCGTTACACCCAACTGGAAATACTTCAAGCACCAACCCGCCACAACTGCATAATAAAATCCGATTGCGGTAGAAATCCATGCTGTCCATAATCCCATCCACGCGAAATTCTTACCTGCAAATATCCTGAATGTACCTATTGTACCTGTTCTACTTCTCTTACCTAGAGCAAATTCAGCAATCACTAACGGGATAGACCAGGCAAAGAGGAAGAAAAGCCATGGAATCAGGAAAGTACCTCCCTCATTTGCGCCTACCATTCTTGGAAAACGCCAGATATTACCGGTTCCGATCGCAGCACCTATTGCTGCGAATATAAGCCCCATCCTGCCACTAAACTCGTCCGAGGATTGGCTCATGAAGATGCCTCCTCTACATACTCAGCTTCCAATATTGCTTCGCCTGTAGAGTCATCATCAACCATCATTCGTAAGCATACGCCCAAGCCACCCCACACAAAGAATGCAACAGTCATGAAGAGCATGACTGAACCAAATATTGTTCCGTATGGGGCCCGGTAATCCATCTTAATCTCATAGTATTGAGAATTTGGAGGATATTCAATCTTCAGACTTCCGCCTAATGTGGAAACCATCGATTTGTAGTGCAGATAGCCGGTTTCATCGTTATCTATTGGTATATTTGCTATAATCTTGTACCCTTCGCCACTTTCGTTTAGCAACTGGCAGGTCTCTTCTTCAACAGGTGAGAATTTTGCCATGCTCCAGCCTTGGGTATACCACTCCCTTGCACCATAATCCGATTGTTGACGGCTTGGCTTGACCATCCTGTACATGACGTGAGATTTATCCATGTCATAATCGACTGAGAATTCATTATCTAAGCACATTTCAATTGGAATACTTCCTGCCTCTGGGACTAGAACATCATCCGCTTTCTGCAGGTATTGATTTCTGTATACATCCTTCAACCCAAAATTCGCCCTTTCTCTAGGGTTATCTGCAATATCTGCCATGTATATCGCAATTCCATTATTCCTTACAGCAATGTGATCGATGTCATCCTCGTGCTGATGGAATGCTGTGCCTATCTCCATCGTGTAGCAATAGGAGCCGTGGACACCGTAGTGCCAATCGCAGAAATCACCAGTTGTTGGATACAAATCAGAAGATTGCATGTTTGTGTAATCGGTCATCTCTGCCATCTGGTCTCCATGCCAAACTAATTGTTCATGGTCCGTAGTCTCACAACCCGTGCAGTGACCCCATGGATAGAGTACTAATTCTGAGTAAGAATGGTAAGTCAATGTTGCTTTGTAATCAGAAGCGCCATCGCCGTCATCATCATTCATTTCTGTCATGTCTTGAATGAACTTGGTTTCAGGCTCTGAGTTGCCACCAGCTGGGTCTTCGTCTGTAAGGCCGTCATTGTCGTCGTCTTCGCCGTCTACGTTGTCCTCGTTGAGTCTGCCATCTCCGTCATCGTCCTTTGTGTCATAAGGTCCTGTGTAGACGTCGTTATTGGTTATCCCAGCCCTCTCATCTTCTGCTGGAGTGCACGAGCCAGGAATTAGTGGGACTGTTGCCCCAAGCGGCCAACCCCACTCGAACTGATAATTTCTGTTCAAGTCTACACCATCACAGTCTTCGTCCACCTGCTCGTTGGGGTCTGGTAGAGGTTCTGGACCGTTGTTACGCAGGTTCTTTCTCCATCCTCCACTCGGACAAGATTCCCAAGCGGGTGCTGGACAAAATACTTCCATATCGTAGATGAAACCGTCGCTGTTTAGTAGTGGGATTAGGTATATTTCTCGATTGTTTATGATGTTAGTCAACTCAACTTCGCTCCAATCCTCATCAACACCAAAGTCTCCTGGATTGCACGCCTTCCCATCCCCGTTGCTATCCTGATACTCTGGCGCAAGTGCAAGACAATCGCCATCGTCGTCGACCAGCCCATCGCCATCAGCATCTCCCCAAGGATCCTCGTCTAATCTTCCATCACCGTCGTTATCTACCGGTCCGCCATCATAGTAGTAGGCTACTGTTTCTAGGAACATCATTGGAGTGGTGTGACTCATCCATTCCCTAGCGTGATGATTTCCAACAATCATTACATCAGGACGGTCAGCATAATTCCCTGAATCGCCATTGAAGTCGTTTGTCTCTCCGCCTTCAACATCAGCGGTAATTTTCACCCATGGCACTTCATTATTGTAATGCCAACCCTTGTATGTATCAGCATCGGTTAATTGTCCTCTATCATTGACGCCACCGTTTAGGCCTTCGTGATATTGGATGAACTCTGAATTATCTGCAGCTATTCTATCCATTCGAGATTTTAATGCATCAAAAGTGTAGTATTCTTTGAATTGCATCATATCATTACCGCCCCAAGGGAATGTGTAATCACAACCTGAAATTCCTTCGGACTCGGATTCGCAATCTATGTACAGCCCCTCGTTATCTAGATCCCAAGTCTCCCATGGAGTCTTTCCTTCACTAGCATCTTGAGCATATGATGAGCTTACCACTGGCGACAGGAATGAGAGTAGAAAAGGTAGAATTAGAATCATTAGAGAAGTCTTTCGGGATTCAAACTGCATGGCTACCATACACTCCCACACAGTAACCCCTCTTCAAAGCGTCGTGTGAATGAATTAGCCCCTTAAGGGGGCTAGATTGTAAATAATCAAGGGAAAACAACATCTTCCTTACTAGATTAGACAAGACCATGCAGAAGATTATTGAGAAAATTCCAGGCCATGATAGTGAGATCTACGGCTTAGGAGTTGACAGTATTATTACAGCTGTAATTTTGTTAATTCTTATTGTGATATTAAGGCAATTAACCGGGCTTCTGATTCCTAAAATTTTCAACAGTGTGAGTGTGGGAAGTACGGTAGCAAGAGAGGCTCTGTCTAACTCTGGTAAGGCGCTAGGTGTTGCTATTGGTTCCTGGGGTGGTATGCATCTTGTTGAGGATGTGGATTGGCTAACTTCAACATTGCAACTAGTGATGGTTATTGCAATCGTAGTTACGGCCTTCAGATTTGTTGGAGTAATTCATGCATTTGTAATGTGGACTGATGAAGACGGAGTTTTAGACGGTTCACAAAAGACCGTTGTCAGTGCTGCTGAAAGCATAATGCGTTTCTTGATTGTAATTTTTGGAATGGTCTTCATTGCCGATGCACTTGGGTTTGACCTAACTACAATGGTTGCTGGACTAGGCATAACTGGACTAGCATTAGCACTTGCTGCACAAGATACAATCTCAAACATCTTTGGGGCAACTACTGTCTTACTCGACAGACCATTTCAGGTTGGAGATTGGGTAGTAATAGGAACTGTAGAGGGAGAGGTAATGGAAATTGGGTTGAGAACCACTCTGATCAGGACAAGTTTGGACACCGTAGTTACAATGCCAAATGCAAATTTGACCAACACTCCTGTTGAAAACTGGGGTAAGAGGCGATTCAGAAGATGGCAGCCAATTTTCAAACTTGATATCAATTCAGATCCTAACAAAGTATCTGAATTCTGCGATGACATTACCAATCTAATTTCAAACCACGAGAAGACCATGAAAGAGGAGGATTCCTTTGCGAGAGTTTCAGCCTTAGGCCCGGATGCTATTGATATTGGTTGCAACATCTACTGGAATATCTCAAGCGGGAAAGTGGAGAGAGAAGTTAGAGATGTTTTCTTAATCCAGATTATGGAATTAGCAAAAACTCACGAATTAAACTTCCACGACAATAGAAGGCGTCACAGTGCTTGACGCCAATCTGGTTCTGTCTTCGTATACATTATCTGAGAGACAATACCAATTACTGCAAATGTAAGATACCCTATTGTTGGTTCTGTAATTTCATTTGCCATATGCAACCATAGCGTGGTCAAGAGTCCAAAGAAAGATAGGGGCTTACCCATCTTCATCATCCGCATAGTTCCCAATTTAGCTTGAAACCTATCGACATTCTGCAGATAGGAATCTACATCTGGAATATCTAAATCAAATGCCACACTTTCTGCTTTAGCCATTAATTGAACATCGTATCGGTGATGAGGTATTCCTCCGGTTGCGGTTCTAACTACATCATATCCTGTGAACTTGTCATCCATATTATCAGCCCACTCTTCGAACACGTCCAATTCTATTGCCTGCCTCACCATTGCCAAATTCAAATCGCCATCAACCAATAGATATTCGCTTAAGGATAGGGGCACAGGGGTTTCATTCTTAATACAAAAACGTGGGACTCCGATGGTGTTTTTACTATGAGGGGCTCTCCACAAAGTCTGCGTCTTTAGACGATCTTCAACTAATTTTAGACGATCATTCCACCCATATTCATCGCAAGGTGTGGACAGACCCGAGTCGATTAGTGAGAGATGAATTTGTGCTAATTTGGACCCGCTTAATTTTGATTCGTCCATTTTTCTATAAACTAAAACATGGTCTCCATCTTTTGAACACCCTGCTACTGCGAGATTTAAGAATGGTTGCAGAGCCTTTTTCAAAGCAGAATTACGAGACAATCTAGATACATGATTTCCTGTTGGTATTGGGACAACTAATGCATTGTAATCGCCAATATCAAACCATATGCCTGACCTATCTTCATGCATTTTCTCAAATTGTTGCACTGAAGGCCAATCACCCCATTTATTCTCAAGATTTTCCCACCATTCAAGAGTGACTTCAGGAATATGGAGAGGTTTGGTTCCCCAAGATGTTGAAATTGACTGATCATCGTGGCTCTGAAAGATACCTTTCGGCCACCACGGTCGCTCCTCCATGTTAAGGCGGAGGAGAAGGGGGGGATTAACTCAAACGGTTGAAGTGAATGGGAGGGGTGAAGGGGGCGATGAGATAGGTATCAGTAATCGCCTCGGAGACGTTTTGGGTAGCGCTGTAGAAGCTAAGCTACTTCGAGAGGTAAAACAGCACCCCGCTAAGGTCGACCACCTTGCGATAATTATGGACGGTAACAGAAGATTTGCCTGGTCTAAAGCTCTGGAAACTGATATTGGTCACAAAATGGGCAAAATGAAATTGGAACAAGTGTTAGACTGGGTTCTAGAATTAGAAATCCATTACTTTACCGTATACGCATTATCCACTGAAAATCTCAATCGTCCAGAGACTGAATTAGAAGGGCTTTTCAATTTGTATATTGAAGGGTTGAAAGATATTGCAGATGATGAAAGAATTCATCAAAATAAGGTAAAAGTACAGATTATTGGTAGAAGGGAGTTATTGCCAGAATCTGTTATTGCTGCAATTGATTATGCAGAACAAAAGACTGCTGAATATGATGAATATATCTTCACGGTTTGNTTGGCCTATGGCAGTAGAGAAGAACTGCTTGGGGCTATCAAGAGNATCGCTACTGACCACAAATCTGGGGACTTGAATCTTGATTCAATCGATGAGAAAGAAGTCAGTAAGAGATTGTACACTGCTCAGATGCCAGACCCAGATCTTGTAATTCGAACTTCTGGTGAAGAAAGAATTTCCAATTTCCTACTCTGGCANATGGCTTACTCTGAATTGTATTTCAGTGATGTTTTCTGGCCCTCATTTTCAAAGAAAGAATTGTTGAAGGCTATCCAAACCTANCAAGCAAGAAAGAGAAGATTCGGTGAGTGANATGCCTGCATGCGACAAGTGTGGCCAATGGCCTCAGCCGTCTCTAGCTGTTGATGCAGTGACTATTTTCGAAGATAAAGTCCTCTTAATTACAAGNGGAAGAGAGCCTTGGAAAGGATCTCTAGCCTTCCCAGGTGGTTTTATCGAAAAGGGTGAAGACCCTGAGGATGCAGTCCTTAGAGAATTGAAAGAAGAGACTGGTCTTGACGGNAAAATAGTAGATTTACTATGTGTNNGGGGTAATCCAGAAAGAGATCCTAGNGGCCATATTATNTCGATTGCTTATGTTATTGCTGCGACTGGTGAACCAAATGCAGGGGATGACGCTGCCCACGCAGCTTGGTATCCTATCTCAGAGGTAACCGAAATGGCAGGAGANCATCTATCAATCCTCGAGCAAGTCAAGTAACTGNTGTCTAGTATTTGGCCAATCTGGAAGTTCTAATACATCGGTAAGGTGAATCCCTGCTAACCATGATGACAGAATACTCTCATCGAGTTTGTTTGCAATGAATAAAGGATATCCTTCATTTTCTAACCTTTGCAAAAACCCTCTTACTGCCTTGGTTACTAACAGACAAGGAACACCAAGTAATGCTGATTCGCTNGCTAAAGTTACTGATTGGGTTATCACACCATCCATGGACGATATTTTTGTGATTAAATCCCAAGGGTTGCCCTNTACCTCATTTTCATCTGCANATTTCACNTCTAAACCTTCCAGCCAATTTTCTGGAATCTCCAAGATTTCATCAGAGTCGTGTATGCCGTCACCTACTAATCTCCTAACCATCACTTTTGGTGGAGTTGACACTGTTCTAGGACGCAATGTGGGGTGAAGATGTACATGTCCGTGAAGCCCATCGATTCGGTGTATTTTCGCTTTTTTATGCAACAATTTACCTGACAACTCATCGATAAAATGGGTTGGAATCACTATGTCTGTAGGTTTACACAAATTATGAGCGAGGTGGTTTACTTCAGTATCTGTNATGTAGATTCTTTTCGCTTTTTTTGGTGCTACTCTAGTTTCGATNGGAGCACCAATTGTGATACATTTATCAACAGATTTCAACGCNTTTTTTGNCAGTTTACTACGTCTCCAAGCNTTCCTCCACTTGTGCTTGCCNACCGGGCGTGGTACCCANACAGTNTTTCTTCTNGGNANAATACCATCACTNTGCTCTAACATAGAACGGACCTCGAGTCTGTCACAAGCGATTATGACATCCTCAGGTTGAGATATTTCTCTCATGATTGGAGCAAGCAATCTGGCATGTGCAGGATGGTCGATAACCCAACCTGTCGCCATGGTTAACGCATAATGAAGGGCTATTTTGATGTGCCACCATCCAGTGCGGTTACTATGGAGAAAAAGGCAATATCAATTCCTGGCTCAAAATTGTATGGACCCTACACGCCCGGAGTAAAGGCAGGTGGAGTGGTTTGGCTTTCCGGTCAAATAGATGTAGAAATCGGAGATGATATCTCATCTCAAACAAAAGGCGCTTTAGCAAAAATAGATGCGCTTTTAGAGGCTGTTGGACTAACGAAAAATTCGATTTGTTTTGCCCAAGTTCTTTTGGATGATATCAATGATTTTCAGGCAATGAATGAAGTGTATGGAGATTGGGTTGATTCAATTGATGTAAAGCCTGCTAGGGCTGCTTTNGAAGCGGGAGCTTTACCCGCTGGAGCAAAAGTTGAGATNGNTGTTCAGGCAATTGATACAACCTCGCATGAGTGAGTTAAATGCCCGGCACACCCTACCTGGAAAAGCCACCTAAAGGGCTAATGACATGGCCAAAGCTGCTTAGGATATCTATACCGATTTTGACCGCAATTACAGTTGCCGCCTGGTGGAATGAGATACTACTTGAATGGGGAATTGCATTGATTATCATCCTCGGAATTTCCTTCATTGCCAGAAGATGAGTACATACGGGAAGACTTGCGGGCAGTAAACATGGGAGAATGGCCGACCCAGTGCTTCAAAGCCTACGATATTCGTGGCTTAGCTGGTGATGAATTGTCCGACGATTTTTCCTACAGGCTTGGTAGAGCACTGGCTACATATCTTGATTGTAATTCATTCGCAGTTGGTCGGGATATCAGGAAATCAAGCCCCGGATATGCCTCAAATCTGATTCAAGGAATGGTGGACTCGGGTGTTAAGGTACTAGATTTGGGAATAGTTTCAACCGGTTGTCTGTATCATGCATGCTGGACTTTACCAGTTGATGGAGGAGTGATGATTACAGCATCTCATCTTCCTATGCCAACACATAATGGGTTCAAAATGTGCAGAGGAACTTTGCCTCTTGCAGGAGAGGAAATTCAAGAATTAAAGGAGGTTTTCTTAACTGGTAAATTCAAAGACGGTGTCGGTGAAGTCATCGACACACCTCATGAGGATAGATACCTCGAAGCGATTGTAGAATCTACCGGTAAATTAGCAAGGCGTGTGAAAGTTGCTGTGGATTGTGGAAATGCTGTTCCGGGACCAGCGATGGTGAAATTGCTTGACATGATTGGTGCAGACCATATCGATCTGTATTGTAACTGGGACAATACTGAGCCTAACCACGGAGCAGACCCTACTCGAGAATACAATATGGTCGACCTTGCTAAAGTTGTAGTTGACAACGGTCTTGAATTGGGATTAGGTGCCGACGGTGATGGAGACAGGATTGGGGCTGTAGATGAAAACGGTGATTTTGTTTATCCTGACAGATTGATTGCTCTTCTTGCCGAAGATGTAATTGGCAAGGAAGACGGCAAAGATTTGCTAATTTATGACGTCAAATGTTCGATGAACGTGGAAAAAGCAATCGTTGCAGCCGGTGGGAAACCAATGATGGCAAAAACAGGACACTCGTTTATGAAACGCGTTTTGGCCGCCAACCCAGATGCATTGATGGCTGCAGAGATGAGTGGTCACATTTTCATGGCAGATAGAGGATGGTATGGATTCGATTGCTCCCTATACAATGCAGCAAGGATACTAGAACTATGGTCGAGGCGAAATGGAGTATCGTTTAGCTCAGAACTAGACCGCTTAGCCCCAAACCTTCCTACAACAGGTGAGGTCAAGATTCCCTGTCAAGAAGATGTCAAAGTGCAAACAGTTTCTGAGATAACGGACGCATTTTCAGATTTTGATTCTTCAGACATAGACGGAATCAGAGTTAGATTTCAAAAGGATGGTCAACAATTGGGCTGGTATTTGGCAAGGAAGTCCAACACTGAACCGATATTGGTTATGCGTGTCGAAGCAATAGATCAGTCAACGCTTGATGATATTTTGGCTATGATTGATGAAAGAGTATCACCAATAATCGATATTTCGAAATTGCTCAACTAATCAATAGCAGAGATTTCGTATTCTAGAGAAATCAATTCCCAAGTGTAAGTAACATCCTCACCATCGTCATTAGTCTCAGCTAATGGGTTAGCGCAATCCCCTCTGTTGACGTCAACAGTAATTT
>NZLM01000084.1 GCA_002694245.1 Methanobacteriota archaeon | reverse complement strand
GTGTCATAGACATCCGACCCAGTAGACAGATCTACATCAGCATCGGTGTAAGCGAAGTAAAAATTTCCTGCATTGTCATATCCGTAACTACCGTCATTATACCGTGTTTTGTGATCGGAATGTAAAGTCAAATCTTCTGAAACGTAGATGTCCCAGTCTTCAATCCATGCTTCCGGGGCTGAACTACTATTTGCGTTAGAGAGGACTGTATCAATTGATTGGGAATCAAAGTAAGATATTGGAATTAAAGATACAATCAGTATAATTAACAGAGACAAAGGCTTCAATTTGCTAGACACATAAGTTCGCACTTAGATACTAACCTTAATGATATCTCCGGAACCACAGAATGTTCCAATTTTCTAAATATTTGTCAATTAAATAAGCTAAACGACTCACTGAATACAGTGTTTGCAAACTAAAATTGGAAAGGTTCGTGATATTTCTTAATCTAAATATAAAAACAAATTGTTTTTTTCTCAAGACATTCCGTCTCTAATGAAATTCAAAATCTGATTGTATGTCGAGTCGCTTTGATATGGAGGATTATGCCCGGCGGTTTGACTGTGGACCTCCAGACATTGGGAGAACTTTCCTGCTAGAGCGGGAGCCATATCCTTGAATCCATCATCATTTTCTCCTGAAAACACCATTGCTGGGATGGAGAATGGTGCAGCCTCATTGATAGTGTCTATCAATCCCTCATGAGTTGTTGGTAGGTAACCATTGTACATCATCACCCTATTGAATGTCTTATCTGTGTTTGCAAGATACACAGGTATCATTGCTGCTCCTTGTGAGTATCCAAGTATTGCATAAAATGGGCCTTGTTCCTCAACTATCTGGTCAAGATAATCTATTGATGCATCTGCCCAATCTCTATCTGTTGTTGGCTCACCTTTTCCGCCAGGTGGATCTCTTATCCACACATTATTACTTTCAGGCGTACTAGCAAAGACGAATTCAAATTCGCTTAATGAGCTCATCAAATCTTGGATACCCTGCATATTCCTCAAACCGTTTGCAGTTTGTCCTCCGCCGTGCAGTGCTAGAATCTTCAGCGGGCCAGATTGTTCTTGTGAACAGCCTACAGAGTTAACTTCTGTATTTGGTGGAGTGTCGGGACATGCATCTACATCGTTTGTTACACCATCTCCATCATCATCCTTTTGAGAATCTGAACATCCTGATGAATCTACAACTTCACCTGCCGGAGTATTTCGACAATCGTCTAGGTTGTTTGTTATACCATCCAAATCATCATCCTTCTGACTATCTGAACACCCATAATAATCCACTGATTCCCCAGATGGGGTAAATGGGCATTGGTCTCGGTCATTCATGACATTATCATCATCATCATCAGTTTCAGAGTCAGAGCAACCTGTCGAGTAAACCGGCTCTCCCTCTGGAGTTGTCGGGCACTCGTCAACATCATCAAGGACAGCATCATTATCGCCATCGCCAACTGGTTCTGGAGGCATTGGTAAGATTACATACGCCGCATATTGTGATCTCTGAAACATTCCACACTCGGTTACCACAATTCCTTCAGTATTGTGAGTAGAGGTATCAAAAGTCATGTTGTACAATCCTAAATCGCCAGTGAAAACTCCCTCCACATGGAAGGATGAGCTCTGGTCTTTTGGTCTGTATTCTATCTCACATGTCTCAGGGAATTCATGAATAACATAACCGCTGATTGTACCTCCTGTTTCATTCTCCATAGGTGCATCCCATCTGAAATTAAAAATCGGTTCACTCTCAATGGGCTTGGTTACCTCAAGAGATGCTTTCTTTGATTCGCTAGTCTGGCCCAATCCGTCGGTTGCCGATATATCTAGAATCCAATAACCGGGTTCTGATATCTGTGTTTCAACTANCCAATATCCATCGANATNAACCGGCAGGTCATAAGATGCTACAGTTGCCATATTCTCATCNAGAATTACAACATTTACAGTTGACGTTTGAGGGCTTTCATCGTAAACAAAACCATCTGCTGTTGCGTTATTGCCATCCCATCTGTGGACAAAATCAGAATCAACAAGAAGCTTTGGGGGGTAGTCTACTTCCTCAATCTCTTCTTGCTTGACTTCNTCAACTACCTCGATNTCATCATTCATTCGATTATCNACAACCAGAACAACCGCACCTGAACTCGCCATTAGAAAAACAACGAGCAAACTCATGCCTAGCGTTTTGCTATCCATGNCNTTNCTCATATTCTCATTTGTTATAATGATGAGTATTACGTGATTTGAGATAATCACAAATCGTGCCCAGCNGCTGCTTTCAANAAGCCCAAGAACGGCGGGCTAGGTCTCTCCGGCCTACTCTTGAATTCGGGGTGATACTGAACACCAACATAGTAAGGATGGTCATCCAACTCAAANATTTCACAGCGCTGACCTGTCTCATCCTTACCAACAAATACGAGACCTGCGTTCTCTATTTTTTCAATTAAATCAGGATTTACTTCGTAACGGTGACGATGACGCTCATCAACTTGAGANGCGTTACCATAGAGCCGTTTTGTTTTGCAGTCATNGACTTGGAATATTGTTGGCCTGCTACCCAATCTCATCGTACCCCCAAGNTGNGTCTTTGAAATTTCAGGCATGAATACTACGGCTGGGTTTGGNGTGTTTTCATCAAATTCGGTTGAATTTGCACTTTCTAAGCCCAACACATTTCTGCAGAATTCAATTGTAGCAATTTGCAATCCTAGACATATTCCTAGATATGGCACCTTATGCNTCCTAGCGTACTTGGCTGCTAGGATTTTACCNTCNATTCCTCTATCNCCAAATCCTCCGGGCACCAATATGCCATCTGCTCTTTTCAGTGTAGTCCAATCNTCATGATTTTCATCCTCTAGATTGCTTGCCTCAATCCAGTCNATCATCAAATTTCTGTTGACAACATATGAAGCGTGTTGTAAACTCTTNATGACAGAAAGNTANGAATCTGTCAAACCTGTGTACTTACCAACCATTGCGATATGAATATCCTCTCCGAGATTATCAACCCTGTCAGCCATTTCTTCCCACCTGGACATGAGGTCAGTAGCATTGCAATCAATGCCCAGTGCCTCGCAAATTCCCTGATCACGTAGTAAAAGCGGAACTCTGTAGATATTGGAAACATCATGGGCACTCATCACTGCGTTTGGAGAAACGTGGCAGAATGCTGCTAATTTTTCACGAGTTTCCTGAGCAAGTGGTTCNTCTGCTCTNCAAACCAAAACATCTGGATTTATGCCNAATCCTCTCAATTCTTTTACTGTATGCTGNGTNGGNTTTGTTTTTTGTTCGCCTACTGGNCCCATAACGGGTACAAGGGAGACATGAACGAATCTTACATTTTCTCTTCCGACCCTGAATTGGAATTGTCTTAGAGCTTCAATGAAAGGTGAGCTTTCAATATCGCCTACAGTACCACCTAATTCGATTACACANGCTTCNGGTTTTTCGCCTGAACCATCTGCCGGAACTGCAGAAATTCTCTCAATCCAATCCTGAACAGAATCGGTAATATGAGGTATAACTTGAACCGTTTTTCCAAGGTAGTCTCCGCGCCTTTCTGCTTCAATCACTTCTGAGTATATCTTTCCAGTAGTGATATTATTGTCNCTATACAAATTCAAATCACAGAACCTTTCATANTTACCTAAATCGAGGTCAGCCTCTCCTCCGTCATCCAAAACAAAGACTTCGCCATGTTCGAATGGAGACATAGTGCCGGCGTCGCTATTNAGGTAAGGATCGATTTTGATTGCNGTGACTCGCAGTCCTGCGCTTTTTAGTAGCACGCCGATGCTTGAAGCAGTGACTCCTTTTCCTAATCCGCTGAGGACGCCTCCCGACACGACGACATACTTCATGCTCTTCAACGGGGTTTAAGCCCGTCGCGCCCCCCATTTCAACATTGGGTCGCGAAACGAATACTCNTTGTAATCTAAACTAACTNTCAACAAGAATTTCAATTACTACAAAATTGATNGTCGGAACTGGACAATANCCNGAAAACCTCGANNNANANNTNGNAAAACCGGTGTAATGTTTAATGCTTAGTGTTTCGCAAAATACCTTCATGAGTTTGATGTCTAACACTAAACTGATGCTAGGAACTGCAATAATTTGTCTTGTACTAAGCGCACCGTTATCGATACTATCTACTGGTGCNGTGGAGGACGCAGTTGCAGAAAATTTTGAAACATACCCAACAGATTCTGCTTGCGCAGATGAACAATGTACTGAGGCTAAAGATGACTGGGCTACAAGTACTGGTAGCCGAACTTATTACGCATGGAATTTAACNAATCCAGGCGATGCTGACCCTGTGTATGAAAAGGTTGGGCCCTTTGAGTACGACATCACTTATCATAGAGAAATAGTATCATTTGATGAGAATGCTGGTACTCTTACATACAGCGAATCCAAAGTGTATGAATGTGCTGAAGATTCTGCGACACCATGTGATACCGAAGTGACAACCACAAATATCCCATTCCAACCTCAAGTTGTTGGAGCTACTGGTCTTGCAATCTCGGGGATTATGGATCTAACCAAGGCCGGATTTGCTGCTGGCGCAATTAACAATGAAATGACCTCATTCAGTGCTGGTAAAGTGACTGCTGAATGGGTCTCAAATACAATGGCTGGTGGCTATGTTGCATATACTGGTGGTGAAACATTGGATGCCTCAAATGCTTCGACTTTGATTGGTATGAATTGGTACAATCAGTTCGATTCCTACTTCGCAGCTGCAAACATTTCCGGTATGAACAACATGACAGGATATCCCCCTACAGTAAACTATACTCAATCAATTCAAGGGCTAGGNGCAGTCGATTTCGCTGGTAGCGCATCAATTACAGACCTAACTTACGCATTTGACTCCGCAATGATGCCAACTGGGGAGGATGTTTCACTCTCAGGAATGGTTGGTGTCATGGTTCTTGCTGGCCACTGTAATGCATTCCCAACCGCAACTTATGATGAAGTAATGGCTGATGCAGGAAACGGCTTTGCCAATGTGGGAACTATGCAAAGAGCTAGTATCTGGGGCTTCACCGTAATGGCAAATGAAACATTACCAGACATTAACGCAACTATCGCCAACGACATCGCTGTTTGTTGGGGTATAGCTGGTATGTTTGCNAATGTGTTCGGCGGTGGCGATGATGATTGGTTTATGGACCAATCTGGAACTGCTGTAGATGCTTCAACTCGAATAAGGAATTACCTTGGTGTAGATCTTGACAACATGGTAGCTATGAATCTGTTATTTGGAGGAGATGGAACTGATACACCACTAGGATTACTAGCAACAAATGAAAATGGCACTTCATTCGGAGTAGCAAACTTCATTGGAATGGATGCTGCAACGGCTATGGCAACTTACAGCCTCGATGCGACACAATACGGTGCAATTGCAACATGGGTAGGCGGATGGTTGACCAGTCAATCATCTCTTCCAATGGTACTGCTTGGCGGTACTGGAACAATGACAGCGGAACAATTCGTAAACGCATCTTTCGGTGCAGAAGACCCTCTAAACGGAGGATACTTAGCAAACAGCCTGAACATGGGTGGAGCATGGGGGACTGCTATGATCCCCGCTTCAGAAGGAGCGCCTGCGATTAGCATCACGGCCGAACAATCAGCAAACATCCTGTACGGGCCTTTGGGCTTGACTACCGCACGTGGTGCA
>NZLM01000083.1 GCA_002694245.1 Methanobacteriota archaeon | reverse complement strand
AGGAGAGCTACCTTTCTCTAAGAAGTCAGCAGTTCCTGACCCGTCACCGTCGGCTGGTGTTGAGTACGTGTGTCCAGTGACCTTACCATCATTTCCTGCACAGTTTGCGTCATTACATAGCCTACCGTCGCCGTCAGAGTCAACAAATCCGGCCTCCTCTACGTCGTTACATCCGTCACCGTCAGAGTCGATATCTAGCCTGTTAGGTATACCGTCTTCGTCCGTGTCAAGGTCTTTTCCTCCCTCGTCTACGTCTAAGATACCGTCGTTGTCGTCATCTAAGTCGACGCTGTTCTTTATCCCGTCGTTATCAGGGTCTGAGGATACAGTGAGCTGGGCAGGGTTAGAATATGCTGCTCCCGGAGAACACACATACGCCTTTGGTGTTGCTTTCAGCCTGTAGAGGTTCTTGTCAAAGCTTGCAGGAATTGACTTCACTCTTAGCGTGTCGTCTGTTGCTCCTGAGTAATTTGTGCCGTTAGTGATATCTGTCCACGTGGTATCTGAAGAGCCGATAACTCCTACTTGCCACTGGTAATTTACTGGAGAGTTAGGTATGAAACCCGATACCCAACCAGTGCTTAAGTCGTTTTCTACGTAACCAGGTGCATTCGAATCTCTGAGGTGATTTACCCAGAAATTGGTGTTTCCTTTAGATAATCTCACGTTCTCCCTGACTAGTTCAGCCTCGATAGGGTCGTTTAAAACAACTAGGTATCCACCTACACTCTGAGCAAACGTTACTGCGTCATCATAAAACCTCACGAAAGATCCCGAGTAGTACGAGTGACCTCTGTACTGGAACATGTAACTGAGCCCAGATATCGACTTGGTAGTAAGTGAGTCAAACTCTACAACTACCGTCAGACGGTTCGAGTTCTTACCAAAATCGATCCAACCAGAATTCTGGTAATTTGCAGCGTACATGTATGCGTTATTGTAACCTGTGTTATTTGGCTCATTTCTGTTGAAGTAGAAAAAGTTCGTCTGAAGACTTGCAGAAGAGACAAAAATAGTGTCGTCTTCCTCGTCAGTGAGGACGGATACTGGGTGGCTGAAAATTCCAGCGTTGTAATTCGTCTGAAGGAAGTCCATCGTAAGGTCAGAGTCAAGGTCTTGTGGGTTTGCGTAAGAGTGTCCAGAAACTTTACCCTCTGAGTCTATTGTAGGTGCCCCCGTTCCTGGTATTCCGTCGCCGTCACCGTCAGCGAATCCAGCCTCTAAGACGTCTAGACATCCGTCACCGTCAGAGTCGAGATCTAACCTGTTAGGGATACCGTCGTTATCAAAGTCATCGGTTGAGTTTCCTTCCTTCGTATCGAGGATACCGTCATTGTCGTCGTCAAGGTCGTCGGCGTCTCCAACACCGTCTCCATCATTATCTAGGAATACAACAACTTCAGCAGCGTCAGAGAATGTCCCGTCGTCGCATGCATAGTTAATTGTCTGTACTTTAACCCTGTACTGGTACCTATCAAAACTTCTTGGTATTCCGTTAATTTTAAGTGTGTCGTCGTTTATTCCGGTGTATAGAGAAGTAGCTGGTAGAACTAAGCTATCTAGGTGGTATGGAGTAGAAGATGTTGCGTTGGTGTTACCATCCAGGCATCCCATACATATTACCCAGTCATTAACGTTAAACTCACTGGTTCCGTACGTGTTATCTTTCCTCTTGAAACTACTGTAAGAGCCTGCCCACGGGTAATCAGAGACTCCTGTTGAGGTATCACCAAACCTGTCTACGACAGCGTTATCAGAATTTCTTATGATCTCGTACCTGTTGTCACCCTTGTAGTAGTCGATATTGCTCCACCTCTGCCATCTCCATTTACCTACGCCGTAGGTGTCGTTAAATGAGCCTCCAAAGTAGTTTGTGAACTGGCTGCTTTCCTGGAAAAATATGAACTGGCCGGCACTTGCGCTAGTTATGTTGGTTTCGACGTAAGAACCGTTTTGGGCAATAATTCTTAGCTTATATTCTCCGTTTGTGATGTTTCTGTTAGCATACAGCTCCAAGAAAATTTTATGGTTGTCAAATTTCGGTGCACCACCACCAACTATCATGATCTCTTGCTGTCCTCCGTTGGTAGAGAGCTGGTCAATGTCAGTGAATGTTGTCCCCTCGTCGGTACTGACCTGCCAGGTGTACTTGAGCGTGCCGTCTGAGGATCCCTTGGCAATAAACATCGTTGAGCCATTATTTCTTGTTGTGGCGTCAGATGGACTTGAGACTATCGTCGCGGCGGAGGCAGACTCAAGGAAGTCGTAGACACCGTTACCATCCAGGTCAGCAGGCGTTGCGTACGTGTAGGTTCCGATACCTGATGAGGTCACGAGACCACTCGAGTTTACGTTGATAATAGGTATACCTACCCTCCCGTCGTTATTTTCATCTGTTGTAACACCGGCCTCATTAATGTCATTACAGCCGTCCCCATCAGCGTCTAGATCAATTCTGTTAGGGGTACCATCTCCGTCTGTATCTAAGGTATCTCCACCTTCTAACACGTCAGTTATACCGTCGTTGTCGTCGTCGAGGTCTAACTCGTCAGGGATACCGTCTAAGTCTGAATCTTTCTTATAGACTCTAAGTTCCGCGTCGTTTGTGGTAACATCTTTGTCGCACTTGTAGGCTGGAGTGGTCATGTAGAGCCTGTAGGCAAACTTATCCATCTCGGAGACTACAGAATCAATCGAGAGAACTGTCGAGTCGAGCCCAGAGTAGTTCCCTGGGTGCGTAGGGTTGTTTGCGATATAGTTACTAATATTTGTCCAGGTTAATCCCTCATCTGTCGTGATCTGCCATGCGAATGTAATTGTACCCTTGTTGTCTACTGTTGCTCCGTTACCAGTAAATGTTACTCCTGAGTACTCTATCGTTGTAACTTTTGTTGGGTCCTGAGTCTTGGATAGGTCTGTTCCTATCTCTAGGAAGTCTTTGGTACCGTTGACATCGAGGTCGTCAAGTGTGGCGTTTGTCTTGTAAATTACATTTTTTACCTTTCCGTCATCAGTAAAGTCGTAAGGGGCAACACCCACAATACCGTCGTTGTCACCATCAATATAACCAGCCTCTACTACGTCGTTACATCCGTCGTTGTCTGAGTCGAGATCTAGCCTGTTAGGGATACCGTCACCGTCTGTGTCTGTATCTCCCTCCAAGATATCCGTGATACCGTCGTTATCGTCGTCCACATCATCTGTGTCTCCAACTCCGTCACCATCAAAATCTTCTGTCGCCACGACCTGTGCTGCAGCAGTCGTAACCTCGGCACCGCAGTAATAGCTAGGAGTGCTAAGTATTACTCTGTACTGGTCACCGTTCATATTCACGTCTACACTAGAGATAGTGAGTTCGCTGGTGGTTACACCACTGTAAGATGTATTATCTGTGAGATCTGTCCAGCTGACGCCGTTGTCAGTACTTCTCTGCCACTGGTATACTACCGTTGAGTTAGAGGTAACAGTAACTGAGAATTTCTCTTCCTTACCCTCGGTTGTTATCACCCCGTCAGGGTTTGTGTAGGACTGTACTCCTCCACCGGCCTCAAGGAAGTCTNTCGTGCCGTTTTCGTCTAGATCATTTGGTGTGAGNTAGGTAAANGCTCCAGANCCAGTAGAAAGTATNTTTCCAGTGGCATCNACGCTAATNACNGGGATNCCTACTCTNCCATCGCTATCTGAGTCAACAAAACCAGCTTCAATAACGTCAGAGCAGTTGTCTCCGTCAGAGTCTGTGTCTATCCTGTTAGGTATACCGTCTCCGTCGGTATCGAGAGTCTGACCACCCTCGTTAGCGTCTAAGATTCCGTCGTTGTCATCGTCTACATCGTCGTCGTCTGGNACACCGTCTTCGTCAGTATCTGTCTTGAACACAGAGAGCTTTGCGGCACTAGACGTGATGTCCTGATCACACTTAAAAGCCTTCGTCTGCATGAGGAGCCTGTACTGGAAACCGTCCATTGAGGCCTCTACCGAATCAATTTTAAGGGTAGTNGTTGTCTCCCTAGTGTACTTTCCAGGATGATTTGGGTTCTCGGATGTGTACGTGTCAATATTTTTCCAAACTGCTCCGTTGTCTGTAGTTATCTGCCAGTTGTATGTTATNGTACCTTTGTTGCCGACTGTCTCTCCNCCAGAACTAAATGTGACGTTTGAGAATTCAAGTACATTCACGCTGTTAGGGTCAGACGTCTTGGAAAGATCGGAACCTTCCTCGAGGTAATCCTTTGTCCCATTTCCATCTAGGTCATCGATCTCACTTTCAAACTTNTAGGTTATGTTTTTCACCTTACCGTCGTCAGTGTGTTCAGCATCTGCCGTACCGACTTTACCGTCACCGTCAATGTCACCGTATCCAGACTCTACGACGTCNTTACAACCATCTCCGTCTGAGTCAAGATCAAGTCTATTTACTAGACCATCCTCGTCTATATCATCCTCACCCTCTATCAGGTCAAGAATTCCGTCGTTGTCGTCGTCCACGTCAACGTCGTCGTTGACACCGTCACCGTCAGAATCCGTNGTTGTTGTCGCCGCGCTAACGGTAATTTTTCCTACCATATTGGGATGGTTGATACATATGTAGAAGTACTCTCCAGGAGTGACNCCTGTNAGATCCCACGTTATTGTGACACCATTCTGACCGTTATTAGTTACTCCAGATACTAAGTTTGATGAGGCNTAACCTCCAGATGATGTGAGTGCACTTACTATGGCAAAAGGGTGTGTGCCNAGGGTGTTACTCGTAGCATCAAATATCAACTTATCACCAACTTTTACGGCGATATCGGGATCATTTTCATCTGTAAAACCTAANCCACTGCTATTAAAGATATAGTTTGAATTCCCAGACGCCGTTANTGTTATGTTGTAATCTGTCGCAAAAAGAGTNTTAGAAATAAAGAAGAATAACGAAAACCACCAAAATGAGTGTAAAGTAGATACAATNGTAGCAGGAAATNATTTTTTGTAAAATGATTTCAAACTAAGTGTTTTAGTGGTTTATGTTATACTCCTTCCCTTAGGAAAAAGGAGACCAAAGTTAACATTTATTTTGTTTCATCCAAACATTTTTTTTAATCTATAATTTATGAAAATCTTATTCCTAAATGATCTAAATTTATGTAATGAAAATAATCTTATCTATCTCGCTTATATCGACGATTTTTCTATCTTCTTGTAACACAAAGCTTCCTGAGATTGAGGGAATGAATTACGATGCATGGGTTACGGATAAGTACGGATGCAGAGGTGAGAGAATGGACCTTGTATCTCTGATTGATATCAACCACGATAAATTCTTAAGGTACAATCAGAACGAGATCATCGATATTTTGGGAAGACCAGAGAACCAGACACTCTTCACGAGGAGCCAGACAATATTCTACTACTACATAAGTTACAACCCTGCCTGCGATGGACAGGAGACCAGGATGGAAGACGAGCAGGTCAAGCTTGAGATACGATTTGACGCACTGAACAGATCAAAATCGCTCTATGTACATAATTACGTAAATCCTTTGAAAAAATGATGTATGTGGCTAGCTTGCGGAAAACTTACTAACATACTATGAAATTTAGATCAGGTGTTCTTCACGGTGACGAGGTCACTGAACTACTCAACTACGCCAACGAAAATAATTTTGCCCTACCCGCTGTAAATGTCGTCAATACCAGCTCTGTGAACGCAGTTCTTCAGACAGCGAAGGAGGTTAATGCGCCGGTTATAATTCAATTTTCTAACGGTGGAGGAAGTTTCTACGCCGGAAAACATCTAGACAACACAAACGAGAAGGCAGCTATCGCAGGATCGATATCTGGCGCCTACCACGTTCACCTTATGGCAAAGGAGTATGACGTCCCAGTCATCTTACACACCGACCACTGCGCAAAGAAGCTACTACCTTGGATTGATGGGCTACTTGAGGAGGGAGAAGAGTTCTACAAGAAGGAGGGATTACCTCTTTTTAGTTCACACATGCTTGATCTATCTGAGGAGCCAATAGAAGAGAATTTAGATATCTGCTGCACGTATTTCGAGAGGATGAACGAGATGGGCATGACCATTGAAATCGAACTTGGAGTGACAGGTGGTGAAGAGGACGGAGTCGATAACACCGACATC
>NZLM01000082.1 GCA_002694245.1 Methanobacteriota archaeon | reverse complement strand
TGACGCATCTGAGGACACGCCTCAACCAGATTACGACGGCGACGGAACACCTGATTATCTTGATATTGACTCTGATAACGACGGTATATTCGATGTGGAAGAAGGTGGAGATAGTGACTTAGATACCAACAACGACGGTGTTATCGATTCCAACGACGAAGGATTTACAGATATTGACGGCGACGGCATGGACGACGACGCAGAAAGTACAGATGTCCCTGATTCTGACGGCGACGGAAACCCTAACTACCTAGATATCGACTCTGATAACGACGGTATATTTGATGTGGTTGAAGGTGGAGACGGAGACAAAGACACAAACAGGGACGGAGTTATCGACTCTAACGATACCGGGTTCTCTGACAACGACGGCGATGGTATGGACGACGACTCTGAGACTACGCCTGTCACTGAGACAGATGGAGACAACTTACCTGACTACTTAGATATTGACTCTGACAACGACGGTATCCATGATGTGATAGAAGGTGGAGACGGTGACCTAGACACAAATAATGACGGTGTGATCGACTCTAAAGACACAGGATTCGAGGATGCTGACGGTAACGGAATGGATGACGATGCTGAGAAGACTCAGGAAACCAATTCAGATGCTGACACTCTACCTGACTATATAGATATTGACTCTGATAATGACGGTATATTCGATGTAGAGGAGAGTGGAGACTCAGTCCTAGACAGTAATAATGATGGACAGATTAATTCTGATGACATAGGATACACTGACAACGACGGAGACGGCATGGACGACGACTCTGAGTTAACTAACCAGAGAGATTCTGACGGTGACACAGTACCTGACTACATAGATATTGACTCTGATAACGACGGTATTCATGATGTTACTGAATCCGGTGATGGCAACTTAGATACCAACGGAGATGGAGCCATTGACTCAAACGATAGCGGATACTCTGACTCTGACAACGACGGTATGGACGACGACTCAGAGCTCACAAGTACAATTGATACTGATGGTGACGGCCTACTTAACCACCTCGAGTTAGATTCTGATAACGACGGTATCTACGACGTAGAGGAGGGTGGAGATGCTGTGTTAGATACTAACAATGACGGTGTCATTGATTCTAATGATACAGGATTTGAGGATATTGACGGAGATGGTATGGATGATGAGGCAGAGCTTACTACTGTGACTAGGACGGATAACGACGCAAATCCAGACTTCCTAGATATTGACTCTGACAACGACGGTATACAAGACGTAATAGAAGGTGGAGATGGAGAACTAGACGTAAACGGAGACGGTATGATAAACAGCAGTGATTCTACTGACGTCTACCAGTTCACTGACCTTGACGGTGACGGAATGGCTGACGCCTCAGAAGACACGCCAGTTATTGATACTGACGGTGACGGCGCAAACGATTACCAAGACCTTGACGCAGATAATGACGGTATATTTGATGTAGTTGAGGGTGGTGACGGAACAGATATTGACGTGGATGATGATGGTACCTTAGATTTTGTTGACCTTGACACAAACAACGACGGTATGATTGACTCAGAAGACGAGGGGTATGCTGACACTGATGGTGACGGAATGTCCGACAGTTCCGAGACAACCGATCAACCTAACAGTGACGCCACAGAGGATCTTGACGACGGAATACCTAACTTCTTAGATCTCGATAGTGATGACGATGGTTGTAACGACGTTGTTGAGGCAGGATTTACTGATATTGACGGTGATGGTATACTTGGAGAGGGTGACCCTGATGTTGACGAGAATGGACAGGTGATAACCGACGATGAAGATGGTTATTTAGATCCAGTTGACGCCGATGGTAATGGAATACTAGACTGCTACGATGCTGTAATATTAGTTGTGACTATTGATTCTCAGCCTCAGTANGCNGGAGATATCTTCCANGGAGAGAATGTTTCATACTCTGTGGGTGTAACAATNGANGGAAACCTACCTCCTGAGTACCAGTGGCAGATCGGAATTGTCTCAGATGACGAGCAAGATACTACATGGACTGACATTACAGAGAGTTCTCAGTTTGTTGGAGCGAATACAAGTACGCTTACAATCAATAACGTAAGCTACGAAGAGTTTGACAATACGCAGTACAGAGCTAAAGTTACAGCTAAAGGTTACACTTGTGCCTTCGTATTGACTGACCCTGTAAACCTTGACGTGAAGATTAGAGATCTTCATATCCCACAAGGATTCTCTCCTGATGGAGACGGTATCAACGATAAGTGGAAGATAACAGGTATTGAGTATTACCCTAACAACACTGTACAGATATATAACAGATGGGAAATCAAGATATGGGAGGTTGATGGCTATCTGAACGACAGCCCAGAGAAGTTCTTTGAAGGAATTGCAAATACTGGAAGTAGTAACGGAATGGTATTACCTGAGACTGTTTACTTCTANGTAGTTGACCTTGGNGACACAGATATTGATGGAAACTCTATCAGTGAGGAGTCTAGGTATAGGAAAGGAATTGTTTATATTAGAAGACCAAATGAATAGTATATGATGAGTTTGAAGAGAATTTTAGTTATTTGTTTGATGCTTGCTAGCTCTTTTGATAGTAAGGCACAGCAGGATGCTATGTTCAGTCACTACATGTTCAATACACAGTCTATAAATCCAGGATACGTTGGTTCTAGAGAGGTATTAAGTATTCTCTCNGTAATCAGGTCNCAGTGGATAAATTTTGACGGTGCACCGAATACTCAGACNNTGTCTCTTAACTCACCTCTTTTCAATGACCAGCTTGGTTTTGGTTTTAGTATTCTCAACGATAAGATTGGACCNATTAAGTCAACNGCTTTNTCTGTTGATCTTGCCTACCACNTGCAGGTAACCCAAAGTGGTCACAAGTTATCTTTTGGTCTAAAGGGTGGAGGAAACGCTTTCAGATCTGATTTTTCCACATTAGACCTTGANCCTGGNGATCCNGACGGAATTGACCCTGCATTCAGTAGAGACATTAGGAGCAAGTTTTTACCAAATTTTGGTTTTGGTTTGTATTANAATACAGTGAAGTGGTACGTAGGATTATCTACTCCTAGGATACTAGAGAAAGAGTTTGACAANTCCCAGAGACATTATTTCGCNATNGCTGGAGCACTTTTCGATATAAACAGAGATGTAAAATTGAGACCAAGTATTTACATTAAAACTACTAAAAATGCACCGACAACTATGGACATAAGTGCTTACGCNGTATTTAGAGATTTCTTCTGGGTAGGTGGTATGGCTAGGACAGCACTTGGAAGGTTTATTCCTGTAGGTAAAGTTGGTGGGGGTTTAGGTCTTATGGGTGGTATAAATATTAACGACAATATTGCTATTGGTTACTCATACGACTACTCAATTGGAAATACGACTTTTAAGTATAACGGAGGTAGCCACGAGATCATGCTTCGTTACGACTTTATGTTTAAGAAGAAAGATATTATCAAATCACCAAGATACTTTTAGATATGTTTAGAATATTATTAATTATTNCTCTNTTAGTGTCTCATCTAGAGCTATTTGCCCAGGAGGTAGAGGACAAGAGGAGTAGATTCCCTCTCTTCGAGTTAAGNAAAGGTGATGACAANACTAAGAATCTGAACTGGGGAAATTTTCACTTCAGCAACGAATCGTATCGAAAGGCGGCTGAGAGGTTCTCAAAGGTTGAAAACCCATCTGTTGAGATACAGAGAAAGACAGCAATGTCTTACATGGAAATAGATTCTGTTGAGAGGGCAATGACTATTCTTCAGCAGATAATTGATAATGANAGAGACGTTGAGGCCGAAGATTTTTTAAATTTATCACAGCTCCAGGATATGAGNGGAATGTATNCTGANGCAAATAAAAACAGAAAGAAATATTCAAGACAGAAGGCTAGAGAGGTTAGGGTATCTCTTTTCGAGACAGACGAAGATTATTACCANAACCTACTTAACACCATCAGTAAATATGACTTAAAAAACCTTGAGACGAATACAGAGATGTCTGATTTTGGTGGTTATGCGATAAGGTCTGGAGAAGATGGGTCAGAGATAAATATGGTATTTGCCTCATCTGGNATCCAAAATACTGGAAAATTAAGTAGAAGNAAATACATACGACCAGANAGACCTACATTTAACCTTTTTACATCTGATTTTGTCGAAGATAGCATCTACTCATCAAATGCGACGCTTATTGGTGGATCAGAGATGAATACTGCATTCCAGGATGGTCCAGCTGTAGTAAGTGAAGACGGTAAGACTATATACTTTACAAGATCAGGAACAAAATCAGGTAAGGATGACGCCTTACATTTAAATATCTACACAGCAAACCTCGACGGCAACTCGCTATCTAGNGTAAGAAATTTACCATTTAATAACGACGAGTACTCTGTCATGCACCCAACCCTGACTAAAGATGGCTCGAGGTTGTATTTTTCATCGAACATGCCTGACGGTTTAGGAGGGTTTGATTTATATTATGTGAATATCGATGAAGGAGGAAGGTATTCTGCTCCAGTAAATCTTGGNCCTGGCGTAAATACNGAAGGAAATGAAGTTTTTCCATTTATATTCAGGGATGACGTATTATTTTTTGCGTCAAATGCTCATCCTGGTCTAGGAGGCCTAGATGTTTATATGACAGTTGACTTACTTACTGAAAACCAGCAGGTCTTAAACATGGGATCTCCATTTAACACATCTTCTGATGACTTCTGTCTGTACCTTG
>NZLM01000081.1 GCA_002694245.1 Methanobacteriota archaeon | reverse complement strand
AGAATTACTCCTCTTGAGATTAAAACATTGAAAGGAAGTATGTCAATATTCGATATCCACTTGTGTTCTAATTTCATGTCAGACAGTCCGCCCTCGTCTAGCATTACTTTACAGAAAGTCGGCTCACCTTGGAGCGTTAGATTCTTTACAGCGGATTCAAGCAATTTGCACTGTTCACAATCTGATTTAGAAAACATAACAATGGATAAATCAGAGTTAAAAAAATCCTTCCAATTTGAACTATTTATTACGTGCAATATAGCCAACTAAAAGCCTCTGTTGTCGATTTCTCAATCCTATGAACACTATAGTTCATATGTAACGACACTTTGGTCTAGTTATGCGCGGAATGAGCACTGACGGTGGGTGTCCTGTGATGCATGGGGCAATCAGTACAAGCAATAGCGGAATGAAGAACATGGATTGGTGGCCAAACCAACTGAATCTCAACATTCTACATCAACATGACAGAAAATCAAATCCAATGGATGCTAACTTTGTTTACAAGGATGCATTCAACGCGATTGACTACAAACAACTCAAGGCAGACTTACATGCATTGATGACAGACAGCCAAGACTGGTGGCCAGCAGATTATGGTCACTACGGACCTTTCTTCATCAGAATGACATGGCACGCAGCCGGTACCTACAGAACAGGTGATGGCCGAGGTGGCGGTGGTACTGGAGCACAGAGATTTGCTCCGTTAAACAGCTGGCCTGACAACGGAAACCTGGACAAAGCTCGAAGACTTCTGTGGCCGATCAAGAAAAAGTACGGAAACGGAATTAGTTGGGCAGATTTACTAATTCTCACAGGACAAATCGCTATTGAATCAATGGGCGGACCAGTCCTAGGGTTTGGCGGAGGAAGGCCTGATATTTGGCACCCAGAAGATGACATCTACTGGGGAAGCGAAGATGAGTGGCTTGGAGACAACCGCTACGGTGAAACACGCCAAGATCTAGAAAATCCTCTTGCTGCTGTTCAGATGGGATTGATTTACGTCAATCCACAGGGGCCAAACGCAAACCCTGACCCGCTACTCAGTGCACAAGACATTCGCGAAACATTTAGCAGAATGGCAATGAATGACGAAGAAACCGTCGCTCTTACTGCAGGTGGACACACATTTGGAAAAGCACACGGTGCTGGCCCTGAAGATCACAAAGGACCTGAGCCAGAGGGCGGTAGTATCGAAGAGCAAGGATTCGGTTGGACTAGTGATTTCAAGTCCGGAGTAGGCCGTGACACTATCACAAGTGGTATCGAAGGTGCTTGGACAGCAAACCCAATCGTTTGGGACAATGGTTACTTTGACATGTTGTTCAAGTATGATGAAACATGGACGCTAGAAAAGAGCCCAGCTGGTGCTCACCAATGGACTCCATCAAATCAAGAAGAAGAGGATATGGCTCCAGATCCAGAAGACCCATCAATAAAGGTTCCAACAATGATGACCACTGCTGATATGGCAATGATTAGAGATCCTGAGTACCGAAAGATTTCGAAGTACTTCCACGAGAACCCAGAGGCTTTTGCAGACGCTTTCTCCAAGGCATGGTTCAAATTACTACACAGAGATATGGGACCAAAGTCTCGCTACCTTGGACCTGACGTGCCTGAGGAAGACTTCATTTGGCAAGACCCAGTTCCAGAAGGAAGTACATCATACGATGTTGGTGCGGTCAAGGAAGCGATTAAGGCTAGTGGACTTTCAATTTCAGAGATGGTTGAAACCGCATGGGCTAGTGCATCCACATTCAGAGGATCTGACTTCCGTGGAGGTTCTAATGGTGCAAGAATTAGACTAGCACCACAGAAAGATTGGGAAGCTAACAAACCTGAACAACTATCCAAGGTACTCGATGTTCTCGGCGGAATCGCTGATGCAAACGGTGCAAGTATTGCTGACACAATTGTCCTAGCAGGCAATGTCGGTATCGAGATGGCGTGTGGAAAAGAAGTCCCATTCACACCTGGACGTGGAGACGCAACTGAAGAACAAACTGATGCTGCTTCTTTCTCAGTGATGGAGCCTGTGTCTTGTGGATTTAGAAACTACTTGAAGACTAACTTCGCAGTTAGCCCAGAAGAAATGATGCTCGACAAAGCACAACTTCTCGGTTTAACAGCACCTGAGATGACAGTGTTAGTTGGCGGAATGAGGTCCCTTGGTGTATCTTCTGATGAAAGAGGATTGTTCACTGACGGATCTAGTCTTTCTAACGAATGGTTCGATACTCTGCTTGACATGAGAGTTAAGTGGACACCAACAGGGAGCAATTCTTACGACGCTCACGACCGTTCAAGCGGTGATAAAATGCGCTCTGCAACAAGATATGATCTTGTATTCGGCAGTAACTCGCAGTTAAGAGCAATCGCTGAAGTATACGCTCAAGACGATAATCAAGACAAGTTCGTTGCAGACTTTATCTCTGCATGGAATAAGGTCATGAACGCTGGTCGTTTCTGATTTTGAGTATTATCGAAAGCGATATACGCCGGTGATTAATCGGCATGCTATGGTCAATGTAGGCGAAAAGGCTCCAGATTTTACACTAAAGAACACTAACAAAGACGACATATCTCTAGGCGACTATAGTGGCAAGACTGTAGTGTTAGCATTTTACCCCGGAGCATTCACCGGAGTTTGTGACAAAGAAATGTGCTCAATACAAGATAACCTATCACAACTCAATGACTCAAATGCTGTTGTCCTTGGAATAAGTGTAGACTCTCCTTGGGCAAATTCAGAATTTTCTAAAAAATATAATCTTGAATTCGACTTACTCTCAGATGTNGATCGAGTAGTNGTCAACAGTTANGATGCGAAGTTTACCGGCCTTGGAGGTATNGAAGGGTATGTTTCTGCAAACCGTGCAGTGATNGTTGTTGACAAAGANGGTGTTGTACAACACCGGTGGGTAGCTGAAAGCCCAGGGATNGAGCCAGACTATGCTGCAATTGTTGACTTTGCCGCCTCACTNGCTTGAGTCTTACAAGCACCAATTCCAGTATCAGATTTACGGGTTAGGTGAATAACACTTGACACTCCTGAATATATGGTCTCTGGGGCATTTCATTCAATGGGGATTTGTTGGACGATATTTATTNCAAAATTGGTGGTTATTCATAGCCCTTTCAATCGGCTGGGAGATACTTGAATTGTACCTCCCCTACGAATTTGCAGTAGAAACCTGGGATAACAAAATNTCAGATGTTNTTGTCAATATTATTGGGTTTNCTNTAGGGCTAAGATTGCGCTACAACGTATTCAACATCAAAGATTGATGATCAATAATGNATATTTTCGATTTTTCAAACTCAAGTATAATCTATTCTCTCTGAATAAGCCANANNATGAAGAGGGCGATTACCGCAATTTGTCTTGCNNTGGTCATGTTGCTGGCNGGATGNGTTTCNAAGGATTCTGAACCTTCTGAAATCGATGTCTCTGATCTGATAATTTCNATCGATATTACAAATGCAATATTTTCCAACAATAACGCCTCATGTGCGGCTTATGTTGGTAATTATTTTGCAACACCTATCGACATGTCCTACGGTGAGATACTTGCTGCTTACACCAATATTACCTCCGACGACCAAGCCTGCCAGATACATAGTAACGGGGTACCAAATCACAACTTTGCGATCAATGGATCATTTGCAACCAGAACTGCTTCGGTCTGGGAGACATTTTCTATACCTCTGAACCCACAGATAGCGGATTCTATTACTCCCTTATCACTACAATACGACAATGCAATATTTCTCAATGGTGTGAAGTTAGATCAAATAGCTGCTGCATGCTATGGTGTTGGTCCAGATCCTCTAGGGCGAGAGAAAATAGGATGCTTTGAGTCAGAGACTCCTTGGCGTTATGACCCAATGCATTCGCTGAATAATTTTGGAGAAGATGATAATAACGCTCACACACAACCTGATGGGGCTTACCATTACCATGGTGGGCCCGTTGCAATGTACGACACATCAGGCAACACAGCATCAGGGATTATTGGATACGCTGCTGATGGTTTTCCAATCAGAGGCCCTTATATCGAAGATAATGGAACGATAAGGCTCATTATTTCTGGATACCTGTTGAAAGAAGGAAATCGCACTAGTCAAGAAGGCGAGGGTGAATTCCCTGGTGGTGAATGGAATGGTCAATTTAGGGATGACTTCGAGTGGCACGAGGGAGTAGGTGACCTAGACGAGTGTAATGGAAGAGTCGTTGATGGTGTTTACTCCTACTACGTGACTCACGCTTTCCCTTGGGTCATGGGCTGTTTTGTAGGAACACCTGATGATTCATTCCGTAAAGGTTCTCGCTGAATACGAGTTAACCCTGGCAAATTAATTATCCAAAGAGGCCTTTTTTAAAGAATGGTTATGGTGGCTATGACCAAGAAATAAAGCACCTAAGATCATGGTAATTGCACCAAATCCTGCAATTGAAGCGGTGATATATGCCTCTTCATAGATTGCAAAGCCTAACTCTACAAAATGGAGAATACCATGACCGTATAGTGATAATTCAATCAAGCGGAGAAACCTGTTCTTGATTCGACCCATATTTTCCTGTCGAACATTGTGATGATAATGCTTCGTTCAAATCCAATGCTGGATTTACACTACTCAAAGGGGTCAAGGTGGATTAGTTGCTCGACATCGATTCGCTTGTAGCCGCGCTCTTCAGCATCTTCGCCTGCTTTGACTAGCATCCTTCGCATCCAGCCTAGCATCATCAGATCCTTCATTTTGTCAATAGCATCGATGAAAGTTGCAGGGTTAGCACCCAACTGAGCATGTTCTCTGATATTCTGTCCAACTTCATCAACTACCTCGTAATACCATAGAAGTAATTCTTCAATTGCTGCATCAGTTACA
>NZLM01000080.1 GCA_002694245.1 Methanobacteriota archaeon | reverse complement strand
GTAATCCAGTGCGTTCTCCTGGAATAATCAAAGATATTGATATCGATATGATAAGCAAATCTCTTGCAAAACAAAACCCTCACGGCTGGGCATTCCGCCGAGAATGGTATGAGAAATCACTAGCAAAGAAAGTATCAGATTTAGGGGGCAACATCAGACTAAAATCACGAGGCCCAGAAGACTCTGTAAACTGCACCGGGGGGAAATCACAATCCATCGGTTGGCCAATATCCGGCAGTCAAGATACTGGTGAATTGACAATGTGGAATGGGGGAATTGTAATCAAAACCGACATACCAGCAGATTTCGAATTAGATACTATCTATGACGATAAATTTTGTTTTGAACGCAATGATGGCTTAGTTGAATGCTGGAAACGAGGAGATTTACCGCGTCCAAAACAGGGCTGGCTTGAGTTAATGCAAGGAGAACATCCTCTTTCCTCCCAACACATTTGGGCAGACGAAGCAGTCGATTTAGGAACAAGGATTGCCAAAAATATCATTCATTCCCTACAAGAGGTCGACTAACATGCAACCATGGGAAGGGCTACTGAATTACGTCCTCGATAGGAGTCGAGGTTGTAGACACGTAACACTCATTGATCCCGGAAAACAAAGCTCTGAAGTTGCAACTAGGAGAGCAATTGCTGCGATTGAAGCAGGCTCAAGAATGATTTTTGTGGGAGGCTCTACAGATACTCCTGACGAAGTTGTCCACGAGACTTGTAAGTCTATTCAAGAAGCACTTGAGTTACAGGTCTTTGCAGCTTCACAAGACCCAACATCGGATGAAGAATTATGGAAAGTCCCAGTTGTTTTATTCCCAGGAGGAGCGCATGCACTATCTCCAGCAGCTGATGGAATAACCTTCATGATGCTAATGAATTCGAATAATAGGAAATTCTTGATTGGGGAGCAGCTTAGGGGAGCTCCTTATTTGCAAAAATATGGAGTTGAAGCGTTACCAACAGGATACTTAGTTTTCTCTCCGGGTGGAAAAGTAGGAGAGGTTGGTCAAGCAGATTTGGTTGAATCTGGGCAAGAAGATTTGGTACGATCTTACGCTATCACTGCTCATATGTTTGGATTCAAGATACTCTACTTAGAGGCAGGAAGTGGTGCACAGACCCAAGTTGACAGAGAAAGTATACTCGCAGCTAGAGAAACNGAGGAACTGTGCTTGATTGTTGGCGGCGGAATNCGTACAAGAGAGCAGGCGGCATATGCGTCTAGTGCGGGGGCTAATTGGATTGTAACGGGCACTCTTACTGAAGATGCAGCCGATATGGACGATCTTCGAAACAAAATATCAGAGGTAGTATCTGGTATTCAATCCTCTTCCTCGTAAAGAACAGGATCGCCAGTACCTCCTGGAGAATCAGGTCTTGCTTCAGTTGGTAAATCCATTCCCTTTTCAATTACTTCTAAAGCGGTATCTAGGTCAACCTTTCCGCCNTCAGCTAAAGTTTGCATATCTTGTGTCTCTGGAGTAGAAAGTTTCCTTTCTACATCTGGCGAATTAGCGTATACTTCCTTTCTTAATTCTCTTTCATCATGACTTCTAACTAATGACAGGGAATCAGCAAAGACCCTTCCTACAACCTCTCTTGTTCTTTCAGACCTCTTAACACCGTCTAATTGGTTCACAGCTGAATCNCGTTGAGATTCTAATTCCCGAACCTCGGCGGTTCTATCTGTAAGCGCAGCCTCTANGTCTGCTATGGTTAGAGACATTTGTTGGACTCTTTCGTCTCTTTCGAAAACATCGTTATGCAGTCTTCTTTCTCTTCTTCTAAGTGATTCGTACTCACGATTTCTTTCGAGTAACCTTCTTTTCAACTCCTCGATTTGCTCTACCAAATAATCGTGCTCAGCAGAAACNGACCTTGGACCTTGCATGACTCTTTCCAATTGTTCTTCTAGCTCTGCAAGCCTCTTATCTCTAGCATCGAGAAGNCCTCTCAATCTGTCTGCAATATCTCTTAGGCGTTGTCGCTCCTCTTCAAGAGCATTGTTTGCAGCCTTTTCAGCATCTAGGTCGANTTTTAGTCCATCAGCCTGTGATTTTAGCGCTCTTACCTCATCAGCAGTAACACTGGTTAATCCCGCATTTGCAGCCCTTTCCAGNGCTTCAACCATCTGTGCCATTCTNCCTTCCATTTCTCCNATAACATCATCNTGTTGAGTAGTNAAATCTCTTAACTGAGCTGCTTCGGTTTCNAACGCCTTTCGCTCTTCCATCGANAATCCTGATCTACTTTCTTCCAACTCNTTCTTTGAGTCTTCAAGCATTCTTTCAAGGTGAACAATCCTAGCACTGGTTTCTTCCAATCTATTCTCAGCATTTTTCAGCTGGGCAACTTCAGGAGCAACCTCATCTTTTCTCTCGGCAAGATCCAGTTCTAGAACACGGAGTCGTTGTTTTGATGTAACGAGATCCTCGTTTCTGTCCGCAAGCTCTTGCCATGCTACGAGAACCTCTTCTACCAACTGTTCAACAGGGTATGCGCGCAACATTCCTTCGAGTGCTGCACGCTCATCACCAGTTGTTTCATTCATTCGACGAATGCCACCAGAAGAAGAAGTGCCGAGCGTCATTGGNCTCAATCGNACATCAACCATTCTTCAACCTTTCATTGCTAATAGGGCCCTTCGGGCCTATTATGCGACCTTCAGTTGATTGCGGTATACTGCTCGTCNGGCATGTCTTGCGCAAGAGCCATTGCACCGGTTGCAACCTTTTCGATAGGGTCTTCAACACAGGTTACAGTTACATCACCAATATCTGCAATNTCATTCGCTATTGCNTCTGCAATGCCATCGATTAGGGAACCTCCNCCAGAGAGGATGATGTTGTTTCTAAGAATNGGTTGATACTCAGGGTCAGCAGTAGCAACGATTTGCTTTATTGCGGAGCCGACCTTTCCTACTACCATTGAACAAGCGGATTTTACAAGGTCTCCAATATCGACAACTTGCTTCTTTCCTTCAACAGATAATTCGACCATTTGNTCGCGATCTTCTCCGTTTACATAAGAGAATTCTTCTTTCCACTTGCGAACCATATCTTTGGTGACTTGAGCACCAGTGTACTTCTTTTGAACGAGCTCCATTAATTGGAGATCAATCCAGTCACCAGCCTCTTGTATTGTTAACTGGTCTTCTTCTGTTGGGAAAATTCCGTACAGTCTAGCAATATCAGTTGTTCCCGCACCGATNTCGACACAGATNGAACCGGATATTTCTCCGATCCCATATGCTGTTGCGAANGGNTCAGTTACNACCATAATTGCATTTACTTGGCCACGCAGTGTTGCAACAAGATTACTCTTGTCAGTAAAAGANACATGTGANGGGGAGCAAATTACTCCGAACACTTCATCGTAATCTTCAGGGCCAGCAGTTTCGATTAGGTGAGTTACGAAAGCCTTTGCAGCAGCTAGATTTGCTTCATCATCTTGAGCAACTCCTGCTGCCATTGGCCTGTATAGATTACATGCTAGTTTATTTTTCAGAGCATCGTTCCCAAATAGAACATCTCTACCAAGGAAATTTCTTGCNACAGGATCTTTTGGTCTTCCGACAACAGTCTCAATAGTTTCTATTGAACCAGCGCTGCTTGCTATTGTTGATTGGTATGTTCCCAAGTCAATTCCTACGTAGAGTCTATCTCCCATTTTATCTCACCTTTACCCGTCGGGTACTTTGCCCACCGAGTCACTTATCTTAACCTTCACTCGCGAATTAACTATTCCTCTTCAGCGACAAATGGGNCTTCCACACCTTCTAAAATCCTCTTTTCAAATCTTCTAAACATTGTACTGGCAGCCACAATGACTCCAACTACGACACCAAAAATAGCCAATATAAAAGCTCGATTTTGTCGATCAGGCTTAGATTGAGTAGTTTGGTTAGTTGTTGAATCATCTTCTATCAGCGGAGACTCCCACCAAATGGAGAAAGTATTGGANATGTAATAGGATACTTTTGGCGAAGTCCATAATGAANTGTTATTGTCTGCTGCAATTACTTCAAANTACCAATCTTCTCTATTTACAGGCCTTGGAATTAGGTCTCCCGCAATGTCAACTTTACAGTCGATCACACCATAAGTAAGGATAATTTTACCACAATCACTCAAATCAACACTGAAATTGGAGTTTACCAAACGGACAGCGACTGCGATCGTATCGTTATTATCATCAGAGATGTTTAGAATAATGCCAAATTCACTTGAATAGTTTTCATTCAATTGGGGACCCATGACTTCCAGTATACTTGGTGCAGTATTCTGTTCTAAACTTTCAACACCTGTAGCAACTAAGCCGAAACCTAACCGATCACCTTCAAGGCCTAACATACCTTGATTTTGTCCTTGATAAATATCCTTGGCGTAGACCTCAATCTCTAACCATTCTAACTCAGAAACCTGCTCTTTTGGTAACCTTACCATGACCGTGGTTTCATTTGAGGAATTAGTCTGGTACGGGTCCTTCCAGGATTCGTAATATAATTGGCTATACCCTGAGTTTGAAAATTCATCATCAATTGCAACCCTTCCATCTGATGTCCTCACAATCAATCTTAGATCATCAATATCGTAATCTATCGATCTGGCGTTGTATGATAAAACAATTTCAACATCAGAATCTTTTATCGGTTTGAAATATTTTGACCATGAATTATTCTCTGGCAAAAACGGGCCAGCAGCTCCACTACCGTTCCATGGATTATTTTTCAAATCTGTAAGTGAATTTCCTCTCTGTTCAATTATTGAGGTCCAGTTTTCTATTGCATACGAATCGTGTACAAAATATGGCTTATCGAACGACGATAATGCAGGCCTGCCATACCCTTGATATTGGTCTGGTGAATTATTTACTAATGGTTCTGCAGATGATGCTAACAAAGCCCTAAGAAGAGGTGCAGAAGGAGTAAAATTGTGCTCATCTTGAACCATTTGTTGTAACAATGCAGTAAATGAAGCAGCCATTGGAGTTGACATTGAAGTCCCAGTCATAGCGTATGACTCATTGTTCATGCTCGTCTTTGAGCCATCGGCTTTTGCAGACACAATTCCTATGCCCGGGGCAGAGATTAGGGTACCTCTTCTCCCATTTACATCAGGTCCATGCGCCGAACTTTGCCATAGGCTACCATTTTCTTCCGAATCACTCGCAGCAACAGAGACAACATTGTAGGCATTTGCGGGCTCTAACATTATGCCGCCATTATTCCCCGGGGCAACGAAAACCAGAGACCATGGATTCTCAGATGTATATTCGTCAATTGTTTTACTACGATTGGTGTAATTTATGGAATTATCACCCCAAGACCATGAGTTAATTACGGCACCATGCCCAGCAGCCTCAGATAACAACTCAGATACATCCTCGGGAGGAGACCATCCACTCTGACCAACAATATCTTGCACGACAAGCTTAGATCCACTGGATAGCGATTTCATCGACATATCCCCTTCAAGCGGATTACAGGCAAGTATTCCGGCTATGTGGGTCCCGTGCCTAAACTGTTGTTGACCTTGATTGTCCCAATCATCGATTGTTGAATTTAGGTGAATGACTTTCCTATGTTGGTGACCGGGAGTGCCAGTCTCGTTCAACGAATCTCGAAAGCAAGAGTGATCTAAATCGATGCCAGTATCAGCGACTGAAATTATTACTCCGCTACCGTCTAGGTCTCTTGAATGATTATTTTCCGAACCTTCAACCATTATTGCAGGATTAGCAAATACTGGAGCCGCTGAGCACACCAAAACCATAGTGATGCATAGAATCAGCCGCCGCATAGATTACCTGAAAACTAGTCAACGGTTGAAGTTTGACACTAAACTTAGCGCGCCAGCGCGTTTAAGAAACATTCACAGGTCGCCCGACTTATGCACGCCTTCCGTATAACCGGCACAGCCCCCTTCGGTAGTCAAAGACAGAAATTTAGCATTGACCTAGTTGCTACGTCTACGGATGATGCTGAGCACAGGTGTTATTCAATCATCGGCTCAAGGCACAAAGCAATGCGTCGCTCGATTTTTATCGAATCAATCAATGAAATCGATCCAAGAACCTCTACAGAGCCAATAGTCCTCAACGCATTCAGAGATAAAATTGCGGCCGAAGGCGGCAGAATTGAACCAGCAGCCGAAGAAGAATAAGCCAAGCGAAAAACAGCGGGTTGATTACTAAGCAACTCGTCGCAAAGGGTGAGACAGATGTCGGATTCTAATGAATTACAACAACTAGCAAGACTAGTTGAAATTAATAGAAAGCGACTCGAAGAAGTTCAATTACAAATTGAAAGAATTGAAACAGTTCAACTTGAACATGATGACACACGCAGAGCCCTGGATTCTCTATCCAAGGGCGCTAGTGGTCATCTACCTCTAGGAGCAGGAGTAATGATTCCTATCCCAAAATCTAGCACAACATTAGTTGATTTGGGCAGCGGCATCTTTGGAGAGAGAAATCCAGAGGATGCGGCACTGTTGGTGCAATCAAGGCTAGACGACTTGACCGAGCTTAAGTCTCAGTTCGAGGCTGATGCAGCAGTAATCAATCAGAGAATCGAAGAGTTGAGCCTATCATTTGAGAAGGCAGCATCAAANATCTCGAANCAAACCAGTGCAAATGAAGAAATCACAGAACATAAATCTGAACCTAGAGATCAACCANCAAGAAAGAGAAGGAAATTCGGTGGAGAATTAACNTTAGATGATTAGGTGATTTAATGGGACTATTCGATAAATTTCGGAAAAAAGTTCGCGACGCTGCAAGCGATATAGATTCTGAATCAATTTCTGCTGAAGATGGGACTCAGGAAGCCATCGATGCTTTAGCAAAACATGGAGAAAACAAAATCGAAAGCCCCATCGAATCCGGATATGACGATGATTGGGAAGANATTGACGATGATGAAGAACTCAACCTACCATCTACAAANGACGATGACTGGGATGACTGGGATGAAGAAGAAGAATACACTCTCCCNACTAAACTTTCAAGGAAAGAAAAGAAAATACTTGCCAAACAAGAAAAAAAGGAAGCAGCAAAAAAGAAAGCTGCTGAAAAAGAATTGAAGAAAAGAGGCGGGAAGGAGGTAAAACGCCTCGCAGGCTCAAAAGTAGATCTCCATATGATGAGGACTACNACAGGGAGACAATTAGTTGAAGTCAAGGCAGCACCGACTGGTGGNCTAGGCTCAGTTGAGGATAACGGCATAACAATTGATCTTGGTGGAGGAGTTGTAGAATCCGGCGGCAGAGTGATCAAGGAAAGCGAAGCCCTNACCAATCTANTAGAGGAACTAGAATGGATAATGCTTGAATCAGATATTTCTTCAGACGCTGTGACTGCAGTCATGAGCGCACTTCAGAATAATCTAATTGGACAACGCTTGAGAAAAGGCGCNGATCTGTCCAAAGTGTTGGAGGCTAGTTTGAAACGAGCACTNAGGTCGATNTTGAAAGCAGGATACTGGGACTTCTATGAATCAATTCAAAGCTTTATTGACAAGAAAGATACTCCTGTTGTGATTATGTTTGTTGGCGTAAACGGNACNGGCAAAACAACAACTGTAGCGAAGGTTGCACATAATTTACAAAAGCGTGGAAACTCAGTTATCGCTGCTGCAGGAGANACATTTAGGGCAGGAGCAATCGAGCAANTGGAAACACATTGTGACCGGCTTGGAATCAGGTGTATCTCCTCACAAAGAGGAGGCGATTCCGCAGCTATAGCCAGGGACGCAGTAGATTCTGCAAAAGCAAAGGGGATTGATGTGGTTTTGGTAGATACTGCGGGCCGAATGCAGAACAAATCGAATCTCATGGCCGAGNTNGAAAAGGTAAGAAGAGTTGCAAATCCACATCTTACATTNTTCGTTGGAGATGCGCTTGCAGGGAATGACGCTGTCGACCAGGCAAAGAATTTCCAAGACATGTTAAAGTTTGACGGAGCAGTGTTGACTAAGTTAGACACCGATGCAAAGGGGGGTGCGGGCTTATCGATAGCACACGCAACTGGAAGGCCAATAGTTCTGTGTGGTGTTGGTCAAGACTATGATGACATCATGCAGTTTGACCCGGACTGGCTATTACAACAATTATTCGAGTAGGATTAGAATGTCTCAAGATTTTTTTGATGATGAAAACAGCGCACATTTGTTTCAATTAGTGCACATGTTGCAAAGAAGTGCGATGATGCACATGGGTATGTTGCAAGATAGTGAGGGGCGAGTGCACTATAATTTAGGAGAAACAAAAGCAGCTATAGACACACTTTCCATGATGAAAGANAAAATGAANGGCAATCTTTCAGATAAGGAATCAACTATGCTTAATGGCATTATTTCTGAATTACAATTACAGTTCATTAAAGCCCCAGCNAGACAAAGAGCACTCGAGGATCAAGTCGCAGAGTCAGATGCAGTTCGTGAGACATTTACCAATCCTAAAGAGGGGCCATCGGAAATAATTTCAGATGAAGAAGAATGAAATAAATCTCGAATTTTAAGCGGTTGTTTCATTTGTATGATGGGCNTCAGATACATGTTAGCCATGGTTCGAGTCACAGATGTCAACGATGATGAAGCACCCACNGTTCTTCTAGTCGACAATAACCAAATGTCTCTACACAGACTAGGGGCAATNTTTCGTCAGAGAGATTTCAACNTAGTCACNTGTGATGATGGTGATANAGCGGTAGATGAATACATTAGACTNGATCCTGAACTTGTTGTTTTATCNCTTGACATACCATCTTTAGATGGGCATCTTGCTGCTTTAGAGATGAGAGAACACGGTAAAGATTGNAGAATTTTATTCTCTGCACCAAAACGACAGGCACAACTTGCAAGNGATGCAACACATTCAGCAGGAGCGATCGGCTGGATAGAAAAACCTGTTACTGCGTCGGCAATAGATTCAATTTGGGACTTGGTATTAGGTCCTATACCCGATGCTCCAGGTCTTCAGGACCTCGACACTTTACATCCCGTTGAAGAAATGATTGTTGTGGAAGAGGATGTACCTTCTGCTCCCATGCCATTACCAACACCTATTGCAATTAATCCTCTACCAACTGAGCAACAAGCTCCAATAAAGAAGAAATCTAGCGCTGTAAAGAAGTTACTAATTGGCGTAATTATTCTGGGAGCTCTTGGAGCTGGGGGCTGGTATGCGTGGACTGCAGGTCTGATCTGACCGGCCTAGGTATTGAGTTAACTGGGATTAATGCAATATTGCCATCCGGTAAACGTTGCTGTATGAAATTCCCTCCATTGGGAACTATAACTTGTGAAGTAACTTTCTCGACGCTACTTCCAGGAGGCGCTCTAACAACTTCTGTAATTTTGTAATTTGGCGAGTTGAGTAACTCCAAGTCTCCATTTCTGATTCTTGCATCTAAAGTATTGCTGCTATTCCAGTAATACCAAACCGCCCAACCAATACCAACAAGCATTGGCAAACCAATCAGCCACGTCACTAAATATTCCATATCAGTCTCTCTCAATTAGGGCATTCCACGAGACATCTGCGTATTTCGCAGCTTCTTTTTTTGGACTCTCGGACTTGTGTATGCCGCTACCGACTATGATACAATCAGAACCGGCAAGAATCGCCTCTCTGGGGTCTCCATATCTTTGCCCCATCTCTCCGTCGCCAACTGCGATATTTACGCCCGGCGTCCAAATCATCTTCTCATATCCAACTTTATCTCTTAACTCCTTCAATTCCTTAGGGCGTGAGCCGTTGCCGATAAACCCGAAAACCCCTCGATGCTGTTTACCAGAGGATACTACTTTGTCAGTATAATCGTGATTTAGCAGATTGCCTCTACTAGACATTTGAGCTAACAATAAAACACCGCCAGACCTTCCAACATCACTCCAAGCAGACTGTATTCCATCAACAATATCAGGACCACTGATCAAGTGTGCAGTAACGAGGTCACTCCACTGTCTAATATTGTAAATTCCAGACATTTGGTTTCTGGTAATTTTACCAATATCAGCAAATTTCCTATCTTCAAAAATCAGTAAATCAGCATCGTTCGCCTTTTTACAAAATTTGCTCCAAGATTCAGGAGTCCAATCATCTACAAGATCGACATGCGTTTTGAGCGCTGCAATATGAGGTCCAACTTCTTCAATTAAATCAAACAAGCCTTGCATGGTATTTCTGTCTGCAGCAAGGCAAACCAGGCTTTTTTTCTTCACAGAAATTTCCATGTACTTTTTTGCAATATCGGAGGTGGCCTGAGTCCACCGCTCACCCCAAATCTCCTCCGCCATCAATATATCCAAAGGCGGCTAATGTGTCAATCTTACGACTAAATTGAATTAATTGAATCTAGTAAGGTGGTTTCAGGATCGTAGTTTGGTAGAGATAAATCCGCAAAAGCATCGCCCACATCATATGAAACATATGTCCCTAGCGACCCTTTTAGCTGTTTGATAGACAATTTTGGGTGTAAGGCAGCAAATAGGTAGGCAAATATGCTGGGCAGTCTCAAAGTAGCATATTTCTTGTTAGTTGATCTTGATAGCATCATTCCTATTTCTTTCATCCACATCCCTTTTTTGTGAATAATATATCTCGAGCGATCCTTACCTTTATTCAATGCTTCAACATGAGCGATGGCAACATCTCTAACATCTACAAAATTGATGTGAATATTTAGAACAAACCGTGAGCCTGAAGCAAAGTGCTTGAGATAGGACATAGAACCCTCAAGATGTCTTCTATGTAATATTGGACCAAAAACAATTGACGGGTGAATTGTGATTAATCTCACATCCCTACCATCAGCCCAATCTCTCATGATTTTTTCAGCCTCTGCCTTGGCATATCCATAAGCATTTGAATTTTCACTAGCATCATTACACCAATCGTTGCAATCAAACACCTTACCATTTTCAAAATTTGTTGACCTGATCGCTGCAACAGAGGATGTATGTACAATTTTAGTTACATTATCCATAACCTTGCATAGATTTCTAACACCTGTAATGGAAGGGTCGATAACTTCCTTCTTCACATCATTAGCTCCAACGTAAAGTGATGCTGCGCAGTGAATAACTTCCTCACAACCATCCACTGCAGAACGTAAGGATTCTACATCAAACAAATCTGCCTTGACGATTTCAAGATTGCTATCATGTTCAAACATTTCTGCCAAGGACAGGTCCCTTACCATGGCTCTAACGGTAACTCCTCTAGAAAGCAACTCCTTGACCACATGCGCTCCAATAAATCCAGTGGCGCCTGTGACCAGAACCGGCATGTTTGTCGCAAACGCTTCAGGGTCATCTTCTTGCCGCATGAACGCTACGCATAGTTCGATGCGGATAGCAGTGGTGTTGGCAACCCTGGTCTTAGTGGGCCCGTTAGCCGGCTGTTTTGGCGCTGAAGATTTCACAGAAAATCAAGCGACAGAGCCTTACTATCCAGATATTTATGATAGAGTCAACCAAGACTGGGAATGGAACGGATCTTACTCCATATTGCTAGAGCGTGGACCGTATACTGCTCTTGATGTGCAAGAGGCTATGATAGAGGTAGACACATCAGATATATGGGAGACAGGACCCCCAACATCTAATGTTCACCTATCGTATTGGCTGCCCTCTAACACAGAAATGGGCGAAAAGGTTCCAGTGATTGCAATAATTAGTCCATACTATTCCTACGGCCAGCCAGGCTCAGAATCAGGGGCCACAAACGTAGTCGCAGCAGGCAGAGGAGAGTTCATTTACGAAAATTATGTTCCACACGGTTACGCCTTAGCTCAAGTTTCGGTATTTGGTACAGAAGAATCGTCAGGATGTTTCGATTATAGGGGTGCGGGTGAAGGCCTTGGGATTCATAGTGCTGTAGAATGGTTAGGCCAACAAAACTGGTCAAATGGTAATGTGGGGCTTTACGGTAAATCCTACGAGGGTGCAACGCAGTGGGAAGCAGCAGCCCTTGGCAGTGAACATCTGAAAACAATAGTTCCAATTTCAGGAACTACCGCTCTACATCCTTTACTTTACAAGAACGGTTCTGCTGAAGCTCGCAGCCAAATAATGCACATGAATTACTTTGGAAGTACTGTAGATTACAACGGTGATGACTTAGATAACATATGCCCAGATATTGTTGAAGGGATATTTGCAGGCCCAGTAACATACGGGTTGGGTGAACTTGATCCATACATGGAAAATTATTACGAAGAAAGGAGCCATATCGACAAGGCATTCCAAAATTGGAACGGGTCAATTTACTGGATTCAGGGGATGCAGGACTGGAATGTAGATCCCCACCAAGTGTTTGGTGGTCCTTCAGGGGTGAATTGGTATCTAGACTACTCCGCCGCAGGCTATGATGTCAGGGGCATGCTCGGACAATGGGAACATAACTATCCAGATCAATGGAGCAAGCACAATGCCCAGGATTCGGGATATGGCGGTGAAGCGATTCATAACATGACAAGATGGGATTGGGCCCAAGATTTGTTTGAATGGTTCGAATACTATCTGAAAGGCGTTGGGCCTAAGCCTGACAACCACGCACAAATTCAAAGAAATGATGGAGAATGGAGAATAGAAGAATTGTGGCCTCCACAAGACGCAACTTGGCAATCTGTCGATTTGGCGTCATGTAATCAGCAAGGAAGCAATGTCGGCGGAGTTTCTGTTGTAGGAGGCGGAGTCCAATCTGTGACAATCACATGCGACGGCTTTGAACAAGATGTGCACATTGCAGGGTTGCCAACTCTTCATCTTGACGTGACAGCATCTTGGGATGGTGGACAGGTATTCGCCGAACTACAGGATGCCGAGACAGGCCTAAGGCTTGGGCATGCAACAATGGACATAAGATACCACGCAGGAGGATATGATCCACAGACAGTATTCCCGGGACAAGACCTTGTGATGTTGATGGAATTTCAAGGCCTTGACGTAATTTTACCCGCAGGGCACGGTATAAGGCTTGTATTAACAGAGACTGGAGAAGACTATCTCGCACCTGCTTGTGGCAACTCATGCCCAGTCTCAATCAATGGCGGGACATTCTCATTTCCCCAAATTGATAGAGACGGAAGCTCTGTATTTATCACCCCGCAAGGCGAGGATGCTGCAAACAACTGAAAGTTTTTGATTTGCGCAAATTTACATTTTGACAGGCAATTGCCTTGCATTTGAGCAATTATCTTCATTAAATATAACACTTGATTTGCTCATTTGAGCATTAATTTACATTTTATTTGATAATAAATCGTAGATTTTGTTTAAAATATTGTGCGATTGTATAATATACCCTAGGCTTAACGGGCGCATTGATACCAATGTGGGCAAAACTAGAGTATATTTGGCTAGATGGGAAAGAGCCAACACAAAGCATGAGAAGCAAGACTATGGTAAGAAGAGATTTCAGTGGCAAATTAGAAGATTGCCCAATGTGGAATTTTGACGGATCCTCGACCAACCAAGCAGACGGAAGCTCTTCTGACTGTGTTCTAAAACCAGTAGCAATATTCCCAGACCCAGACCGAAACTCTGGATACCTGGTAATGTGTGAAGTGATGAACGCAGACGGCACACCTCACGCAACTAACGGCAGAGCGACAATCGAAGAAGACGATGACGACTTTTGGTTTGGATTTGAGCAAGAGTATTTCCTATGGGACCCAGAAACAAACCTACCATACGGATTCCCACGTGATCAAACCCCACAAGGACAGTTTTACTGTTCAGTGGGTGCAAAGAATGCTTATGGCAGAGAATGCATCGAGGATCACTTAGACCAGTGCCTTGAGGCGGGACTGAATGTTGAAGGAATAAACGCAGAAGTCGCTTGTGGCCAGTGGGAATACCAGATATTCGCAAAGGGGGCAAAAGATGCAGGAGATCAAATTTGGGTTTCTCGTTATCTAGCAGAGCGCAATGCTGAGAAATACGGACTTCACATCGAATGGCATCCAAAGCCCTTAGGAGCAACAGACTGGAATGGTAGTGGAATGCATGCAAACTTTTCCGATACGAGAATGCGAGAAGAGGGCGGCGAAGAGCTGATGACAAAGATTTGTGAAGCATTTGGAAAGAACATCAAGAAGCACATTGACGTATATGGAGCATACAACGACCAGAGACTGACCGGACTTCACGAGACACAATCTATCCACGAGTTCTCTTTCGGCGTATCTGACCGCGGCGCATCAATCAGAATTCCAGTAACAACCAAGGATGACGGTTGGGTTGGTAGATTGGAAGATCGCAGACCAGCGTCAAATGGTGATCCTTACAAGATTGCAGCAGCGATTATTACAACGACAAAATCCGCTTATTGATTCGAACGTGATCTTCTAAGGCGCACGACGCCTAAGATTACTGCGAAAATTACGCTTAGCGTCATAACATTCGCAATTATCATAGAAGCTGAGCGTATTAGTACGCCGTAAATTAGCCACAGGCATAGTGCAACTGTTACAATAGAAAAAGTTGTTAGCGAAATCCCATCGTGTTTTTTGTGAACCCACACTTCTTTTATTTGTGGAATCCATGCTACTATACCCAAAGCTCCGGCGATTAGACCGATGGATTCAATCCATAGTTCAGCCATGCATCGCGCATCGAGTGTTTTTGTTAAACGGTACCCTTTGACAAAATGCTTGAGCAGAGGGGCCCTTTGCAGGCGTCTAAGTTTAGCATATACAGATAAGGATGTTCGGTTTATTCT
>NZLM01000079.1 GCA_002694245.1 Methanobacteriota archaeon | reverse complement strand
CCTGCACCTGCTATTCCTAGTAGTCCTAATATCATAGGAGCAATTTCATCTACACGGTCTTCTGCAAGATCATCTGGTCCTAATTCTTCTGCTTTTGTTTTTTCACTTATTAATTTATAAATGTATGGAAATACATCTTGTAATTCTTCGTTGAACTGGCGTATTGTTAATTGATCAATCCAATTTTCAGCAACATCAGTTGGCACATCTTCGAGTATTGCTGTCTCGAACGTATCAATTGCTTCATTGTAATGTGACTCACGCTGTAATTTTTGTACTGTATTTTTAATGGTGTCTATTCTCTCAATCACAGCATCAGTGTAAATACTTAAACCTTCGGCCATTACAGCTGAACGACTCATGTAAGTTTTAAACTTGCGTAGATTGGCTAACTCTTCTGATAGTCCTGTAATATATTTCCCAAAGTCATCATGTGGTTTGCCACCTTCTGAAACGTGTCTAGCCATTGCTCTTGCGCCATTTAGATGTCTAAATGGATATCTAAAACGTTCACCTTCTGAACTTTCAATAAACAATGAGCCAATGTGTTGTGTACGTCCTGCCGCTAGTTCATGGTTTACAGGTTTTGTATGTTCAATAGTTACTCTTGCAGTACCTATATCCTGATAGCTCTTTCTACTTGTGCCATATAGTTTTGCTTCATTCATTTGTTCTTCTCCGCTACGTTGTTTCGCTAAGAATTGATAATCCCTTTTGTCTAGATTAGATTTATTAATATTACGTGTATCAAAATTTAACAATCTTTTTTTGGCAAACATTCTTAGTTCTTTTAAAAAATTATACCAAGAATTTCTTGTTGCTGTGTCTTCTTTTGCAACAAAATCTGTGTTGTACATTACTTGTACAGATTCATCTGTAAGGGTAACACTTACACTTCCTAAACTTTTAGATCCTTCTTTATATTGAAAATCAAAAAATCTAGCAAGTTTAGGTTGATCAGTAACTTTTCCTTCTTCATCACCAATGGTAATGGAGGGGAATCTGCCTCTAATTTTGTTAAAAAGCTCTTCTGCTATAAATTCTAAATTCTTCATGACATAGTATTTATCAATAGTTGGTTGATATAAAGATTGGCATCGGTGCTTCGTACTCTTCAACATCTTCGACTGTAGTGAAGGTATTATATATCCTTGGATCCCAGTCTTTTAAGACAGTCATCATTCTTATGACAAGTAGGACAGCACTAATTAAATCATCTGTTTCGCCTGGCTTAGCCTTAAAACTACTACCAGCGGCTATAAAGCCTTTTAGTTCTGTAATTAAAGGACCACTGTGAACTTTCATTTTATCACTTTCGACCATTGTTTTTAATCTTGCACATGCACTAACTTTCGTGCTGTGTGTAGTGTTGAATCCTTTTCTAAACTTTCGTACATGACCTTTACGTATCGGTTCGCTAACAAACAATCCTGGAATGTTTTCTTCTCCAAAATCTTGTATTACAATAAGTGCCGCTTCTCCTATACTGTTGTTTTCTATACTCCAATATATACTATTTGAGTTACCTGTTTCGGATTGAATATATTTTGCAATATCTGTAAGTATCCTGATTTGTGCTGGTATAGGAGTAGTGTTATGTCTCCATTCAGCTACTTGTTCGTAGGCAGGCAATTCAAACACCTGTATTGCCGCATAATCTCCACCAGTTCCCATAGCAGGATCAAGTGCAATAGCGTATGTAGCATCTTGTTTAATTTTTTTATACCAACGTGTCTGGCCCATATTCATAATGGGTTTTACACCTTCCATATTTGCAAGATGTATACTGTTTATAAGTGTTTCGTCAAATACCAAGAATTCACAACCGTATTCACGTCTAAATTTTTCTTCGCCTATACGTCCAATTTCTTCATCTCGCCAAACTTCGTCTCGATCTGGATGTTCGTCCCATGTTGCAATAAAACTATGAAATCCATTTATTCCTACTTCTTGTTCATTTCCGTGTTCATCATATTTTTGTTCTGCTTGTTTCCAAATGGTTGCAAAAGTATCCTCATCTGAATTTGGTGTACTGGTTAATATTGCTCTACCACCTGTAGCTAGTGTAGGAGATATAGAAGTCCAAAATTCTTCTGCTATGTTAGGTTGAACAAATGCAAACTCATCACAGTATAGTAAAGATATACTCATACCTCTTCCTGTGTTGCCAGTAGTTGTTTGGCTAACTATTCTACTACCATTTTCGAATTCGATTGATCCTTTATTGTAACTAGTAACACCAGCTCTTACATGATCTGCACACATTTCATACACATATCTAATACGTGCCATTATTTCCTGTGCGCCTGTATACTTGTGTGCTGCGATAAGTATTGTTTGGTCTGGATTAAACATTGCGTACCATAACAAATATATTGCGGCACAAGTAGTTTTACCAGTTTGTCTTGGAAGCATGTTAATATTGAATCGATGATTATGATAACTGCCTAATAATCTTAATTGATATTCGTAAGGTTTAAATTCTATCTTNCCTTGTACAGGATGCTGTATAAANGCAAATTGTTTTGCAAAATACANNTAGCCNTCATCAGTATTCATACACTGCATNAGATCATTAATTTGATCTTCTGAAAANGTTTCTTTTTGATTTGCTTTTTTGGTNATTACACCATCTAAACTNTTNGACATANNNTATTTAACCTATGATATCGTCATAGTATCCTGTATCGAATCTTAAATCAAAAAGTTTACGTTTGTCTTGCTGGATTAGTATTGGAATAGGAGCGCCGTTAGGACCAACAGTTGGTTCACTCCATAACCATTCATACTTGGGATCTATATCAATTTTTTTGTGTAATTTTTTAAGACGTCTGCGATTATATTTTTCGCATATATAAACAATGGCTTGGTTTTGGCCTAACGGGTCAACTTCTCCAGTCCATTTTACAAATTTTATTTCGCCTTTTTTATATGCGGCACCACTCCAAGGACATACAGGTCTAATGTGTTGGAAATATTGTTCCCAATTAACCTCTTGATTTTTTACCACGGCTCTTCTTACCTCTTGAGCCCTCTAAAGTGTTGATGTCTTCCATTTTACCACGTGACTTTTTCTTCTTACCACGTGATTCTGTTGTTTCTATATCTTCGCCACGCATACCACGAGACTTTTTCTTTTTGCCTCTGTGTGCTTCGTTGGTTTGTTTTTCTTGTAGTGCGGCCCAAAGTTGTTCTTTAATTGAACTTTCCATAGGATTGTCACCGCTGTGCCAACTTGGTTTTTTACTCATTTTCTTAGGAGCATTTACACCACTGTCTCTTGATAAGTCAATAAGTTGCATATCTGTTGTACCATATGTTTCGTCTGGAGAATTAGAATATTCAGCTTCGTCAACATCTTCTTCTCCCATTCCGCAGGATGGTTCTGGAGGTCCATCAACTTTCATCATCATAGATTTCATATCATCATGTGGATTCATTTTCATTGCAGGCATCATGTCTGCACTTACTGCATCTGCATCTGGCATGCCAGCATTTTTAAGAATACCAATAAGCTCTTTTACTTCTGCAGCACTTTCGCCATTCATAGAAATGATCATACTTGCTTCTGTAACGTTTGTTTTATCTGTCATGTTATTATCCTTACTTGTGGTCATTGGTTGTCCGGCACCAGCATCTTTTTCTGCACTTGTCGGTCCGCCAGCATCGCCACCGGCGTCACCACCCGGTTGACTTCTTCCCATTTGTCCTCTTCCTGCATTTCTACCTTTAGGTGATTTAGCCGCATCTTTCATAGTGTATGTCTTACCATTGTATTCATACTCGCCTTGTTGACCTCCTAAGAAACCTAGTGCTTTATGTTCTTTCTTTACTGTAATGTTAATACCTTTTTGAGCAAATAATCCAATTATTTTCTTTAGTCCCCCACCGCTAAAATCGTTAAGCACAGATGGTATCAAATTTGCATCGGCAGCGACCATTCTATCAAATGATGCTTTATCGGTTATTTCTCCTATAGCTGCTTCTACAGCTGGTTCATCAGTACCCATTCTACCTGAAGTAGCTTTCTTAAGTTTGTCTGGAATTGCTTTTTGTGCAGCATTTTCTGCATCTATTTTATCCTTATATTGCTTACGTAGATCTGCTAACTCTTTGAACTTAGCCTGTATTTCAGGACTTTGTCCTTGCATAAATTCTGGATCTTTAATTTTAGGATCCAGTTCTGCCATAATTGCTTTTAGAGCTTCTGTATCTTCGGGTGATAGTGCTTCATCCAATCTGCCTTCAACAATAGATATTAAGTGTGAAAAATCTGTGCTTGTAGTTATTGGTTCGCCACCACCTATACCTTTTTTAAACAATTCAATTGCCTTATCTAGATCCTGATTTAGGTCTGCGGTTGCTATGCCGCCACCGGTGTCAGGTTTTTTTGCAAAGTCCACCAACTTGGCTGCTGTTTCTGCGCCTGGATCGCCGTCGACTTTTACACCAGCAAGTCCTTGTGCTTTTTTGATTGCTTTGATTGTGTTTGGTCCATACATACCATCTGCTTGTATGTCCATGTCTTTATTACCTGTTACAGTACCAATCTGTTTCATAATCTGTTGCACAGCGGCTACACTTGCACTTTTCTTCTTGCCATTATCGGTTGCTTTTTTAAGTCCGTTTGCGTTTGCCTGTTTTAATTCTTTAGGCATTTCATTTGTAATCCATAAGCCAGGATCTTTAATAGCTGCCGCTATCGCACTGTCACTGTTTGTATCGATTTGGCCAGGTGAGCCGCCCTCGGCCTCACCCGGATCACCAGTTTGT
>NZLM01000078.1 GCA_002694245.1 Methanobacteriota archaeon | reverse complement strand
AGAGAGCCGATTTATTTACCCGTATTGGCAGAGTGTAGCTTTGTAGTTGACATCTGAATAATCTTAGTTGGTTGGCCCATACATTGGCATCTCAACTTCGACTGCAAAGAGAGGGTCGGGATCGCTTGAGTCATGGTACGCTACAACAACTCCCCCATCGTTTAGAATTCCTAGCGATGCGAAATCGAAGCGGATGTCATTACCAGCACCGCTTGTTGAGTCCAAGTCTCCAAGCCCTATGTAGGTCAGAGTGTCTGGCTCCATTGATTCTGAGTAGTCTCTCACATGGTACAGCACATCAACATCGGGACCAATTGCAGATTGATATCGGACATTTAGAACAAACAGGTCTAGTGCTCCATTTGCTTGGAACTCCCACTCTTCAATTGCTGCCCAATTTGAGTCAGAATAATTCTGCGTTGCCCAAGTGAACCCACCATCGTAAGAGAGGTGATGAGTGAAAGTAGTTCCTGCTAGACTGACGCAATGAATCGCACCGGTTGTATCAATCTGACAGTATTCGCTTGGGAACTGGACATCATGTTTGTTCCAGTTAAGTGATGTATCAAGGAATGCTGATGTTCCGTCGCTAAAGTATTGAGGGAAGTACAGACCACCGCTTGGAACAGGGAAGGCCCTCATTTCCTTGTGCGGTTTGTTGACGTCATAATATTCAGGAAGGTCGGAAAAGTTTAGATCTAACTCTACAACATCTTGGTTAGAGTTTCTACCAGCAAATTGGAAGTTGTAGTAATTTAGTCCATCAACACTAATCTGACCGCCAGCATTCTGAGTCTGATGCCAGAAGTTTGAAACAACAAGGCTTGCCCATTCTCCGCTGCCTATGTTCGAAGAGATTGGTCCGATGACTTCGACTTGCCAAGACCGATCATAAAACGGCTCAGTCATACGGTTGTAGCACCAAGTCCACTCATCTTCAGACTCGTCATATAGAATTGCATAGAATTTGTCTAGCTTACCATCGGCGCCAACATATGGGAACCAAGACATTGAGATGATGTCTCCATTTGTTGCTTGAACAATACTGCCTTCTCCAAGTCCTTCTTGTCCTGGATTTGTTGGAACTGGTGTTCTACACATCGGGTCTGTGAATACACCGGGAACATAGGTGTCCCATTCATGTCCTCTATCGTGAGACCACACAGGGTATTCTCCTCCGATGTTTAGGATTGTACCTTCAATTGTCGTTGCTATGTAATGCTCACAGCAATTTCCACCGTAGTTTTTGTCGAATACCGCCCATGTCGTCGTAGTGCTTTGATTCAAATTCAAGTCAATTGTAGTAAATTCCCAAGGGGATATGGCAGGGATAGAGTCTACCATTTGGTAATCCATCCAAATAGGCGTTTCATTTTCCTGTTCTACAATACTCTCTCCCTCACCAAAGCAACCAGCAAGTAGGGTTGATAGTGCTAGGATTATCGCCGCTACAGAAGATCTCATGTCAACTCCTCTCTACACTATACCATACTGTAGCACCATCGACTTCAAAAGAGTCACTCACACCTGATTCACTCGATTTCAGGCCTTCATTTCCGGACATGAAAGAGGCAGAATTTGCTCTTGTCTCGTTTACAATCCATGATTTATCTTCATCAAATAATTCTGGTGCGTTAGCGACGCAAACTGTTAGGTTGATTGTGTCCTCAATTTGAAGATTCAGATCTTTTCTTGCAGATTGAACTCTTCTTGTAATATCTCTTGCAAGTCCCTTTGAGAGTAATTCAGGAGTATCAGTCATATCGAGAACAAGAGATACTGAACTGTCAGCAATCTGGACTGTTTGAGCAGCGAAGCCTTCCCGCTCCACCCTTCTTAGTTCGATATCATCCTCAGTAATCTCATATCCAGAAATCACTAGATTACCAGATTTGATTCCAGCAAGCATCGATTCACTGTCACCTTCAGCAAATCCTTGGAGAACAGCTGGTAAATCCTGCCTACATTTTGCACCTAGTGTTCTCCTGTTCGGAATCACTTCGACTTTCTGGAACCGATCTAAATCTTGTTCGAGAGAAATCGTCTCAACATTCAATTCCTCTGCAAGAATTTCATGGAAAGCAGATAGGTCTGGACCGCTAACAATCCAACCTTCAGAGCATGGTAGTCTCTGCCTTCTGTCAGCATCCACTCTAATTCTTCTTCCTGTTTCAGCTAATTCCCTAACAAGGGCCATGGTCTCGATAACTTGTGAATCAATAGGTCCAGCACTAGGCCAATCTGCTAGATGAACAGAATCCCCTTCCAAATTCCTGTGAATTGTGTCAGACATGAAAGGTGAGACTGGAGCCATTAGCTTAGCTACGGTTACCAATACCTTGTGCAAAGTATGTTGACAAGCTAACTTATCATCACTATCTGCCTCATCCCATAGCCTCCTTCTCGACCTTCGGACATACCAATTTGAAACATCGTTAACAACAAATTCTTCGATATCTCTGCACGCCTTGTGGAAATCCCACTCTTCAAACTGTTTTGTGACGCCTGAAACAACCTCGGCTAATCGAGATAATACCCAGTTGTCCAGAGGTGTATTCTTCCCTGTTGGGGAACTGTGTGGATCAAATCCGTCAAGTGCTGCATAGTCAGCGTGGAATCGATGCACATTCCACAAGGTTAGGAACATCTTGCCGTAGGTTTCTCTGACGCCGTTTGGGTCAAACTTGAGTGGATTCCATGGGGCTCCTGCTGTGACCATGTACCACCTTGTGGCGTCAGCACCCTCGCGATTGAAGTGGTCCCAAGGGTCCACGATATTTCCTTTAGATTTGGACATCTTTTTGCCCTCTGCATCAAGTATCAAACCAAGAGAAAGACACCGTTTGTAACAAATAGAATCGAATACAGTCGTACTCACTGCAAGTAGAGTGTAGAACCAACCTCGAGTTTGGTCTACTCCCTCACATATGTAGTCAATTGGGAAGTTGTTTTCGAACTTACCCTCCTCGCCGAATGGGTGGTGCCATTGCGCAAATGATGCACACCCTGAATCAAACCAACAATCCATCACGAACGGTTCTCTTTTCATATCGCCATTACATTCTGGGCAAATGAGGATCGTGTCGTCAACATAAGGCCGATGTAGATCTTGAGCAACAGGACTTCCATCTTTGGCCATCTTTGCCATTTCTTCGGTAGAACCAACGCAGTGTTGAGTTCCACAATCGCCACAAATCCAGACAGGTAGCGGAGTTCCCCAATACCTCTCTCTACTGATTGCCCAATCTTTGACATTGCGTAACCATTCGCCAAACCTTCCTTCTCCCACCCAGTCAGGTGCCCACTCAACCTGTGAGTTGAACTCAAGAAGCATCTCCTTGACAGCAGTCATTTTTACGAACCATGAGTCCATTGCATAGTACAACAGTGGGTGCCCAGTTCTCCAGCAGTGTGGATAATCGTGGAGATACATTTTTTCTCTGTACAGAGTGTTAGCATCATGCAGTAACTTGATGATTGTTTCATCGCAATCCTTTACGTATTTGCCATCCAAATCTGGGTGTGTTCCAGCTAGAAAAGCACCTTCGATATCCACAGTGTGCTGAGCAGGTAACCCAACCTCCATTCCAAGATTGTAGTCATCCTCACCATACATTACCGCTGTGTGAACAACACCAGTACCGTCGGTCGTTGTGACCCAGTCAGCGCCTATTACGGTCCATGCTGTATCAGACTCTCCTCTTGCTACAGCCTCTGGGAATAACGGTTCATACGAGCGGCCAATCAAGTCTTTTCCTAGTATGGTTTCGACTTCGTCGCAGTGGTGTCGAATAACTTCCTTGAACAAATCTTTTGCGAGAATCAATTCTTCACCTATTTCTGCACCACCATGCCCATCCCAATTTTCTGGATTTGCAGTGACTTTTACACGGATGTATTCTACATCCGGACCAACAGCTAATCCAACATTGCCAGGTAATGTCCAAGGTGTTGTTGTCCATGCTAGAATTGAAGCATTTGTATCTTTCAGTTTGAATTTAACATANACAGACGGCTCCTCAACCTCCTTGTATCCTAATGCAACTTCGTGGCTTGAATAGGANGTTCCAGTTTGAGGACAATATGGTAGAACTTTGTAACCTCTGTATAGAAGCCCTTTTTCGAACATCTGTTTCAATGCCCACCAGCAGGATTCAATGTACTCATTGTGTAAGGTTACATACGGGTCATCTAAATCACACCAGTAAGCCATTCNCTCGGTCATCTCTCTCCAAGCGGCTTCGTATGTCCAGACAGATTCTCTACACTCTTTGTTGAANTCCTCCATGCCAAATTCTTCTATCGCTTCATTGCTCATNAGGTCNAGTCGCTTTTGCACTTCGATTTCTACAGGTAANCCGTGAGTATCCCATCCACCTTTTCNCTCGACAAAATTACCCTGCATTGTTTTCCAGCGGCANACTAGGTCNTTGTAGGTCCGAGCTACAACGTGGTGAATTCCCGGCTTACCATTGGCTGTAGGAGGCCCTTCAAGGAAGATGAATGGCTCGCCATCTTTGCGATTATCTACAGTAGCCTCAAACAATTTTTCCTCTTGCCAAGTTGAAAGCAATCCGGTTTCAAGCAAAACCGAATCTAACTCTTTGGTACTTTGAGGGGTTGCCATGTGTACGGCGAGGAGAGAACATGTCTTGAAACAGTCGTTCCGATAATTTCTNTTNAAGGTTTGAAAATTCCACTTCGTAGAAGTGGTTGNNAGGGGTTGCTTTGAATTACATTGAGTTCTTAGAGCGAACGCATGGCNNCATCGAGAACCGGGGCAAAAGCGGTCGCGATGTGTATTTTATTTGTTATATCCGGACCACTCTCCCACATTTTGTATGTCGAGGATAATGTTCCTTTNGCGTTGGATGATAACCAAAAAAAGCCATCATCGGTTTTTACTGATGTAATCCTGAACGGTCCATCATCTACAGGTGTTGGTCCTACGCTTTCATTGGAATCTGATCATGCTCTACAGACGATACAACTTGCCNTTGAGGCTGGTTACGAGCCNCGCTCAACAGGATTTAATTGGACAGATTGGGATCTTCCCGGATTCTCAAAACAAGGTTTAGTGGAAGAAGATGATGGCTCTCTNATCCTAGGATTTCAAGGGGTGACATGGGATTTCGATAAAGGTACAAACGGCTGGACNACGTCTAGTACTAGCTTTGGTCAGAGGAATACGGCTACTACCTGTGGAATGAGCGGAGGGAGTGGTGCCTCTTGGTGGACAAGAGGGGGTGCTGTCACTGTAACTAGCCCACAGGTTGACCTAACGGGGCACCAAGGCTTAGCAGTTCAGGCATGGATTAAGCAAGGCAATTCTGGATGTGGCGAAGAACCAGATTCTAACGAAAATTTCTATCTCGAATATAAAAATTCGAATAACGGTTGGGGACAAATCCAATACCTTGCCGGGTCAAGTATTGGTGGTTCTGTAACCAATGTAAACTACAATCTTCCAGCAGATGCATATCACTCAACATTCCAAGTTAGAGCAAGGCAAAACTCTGGCTCAGGCACATGTTGTGATTATTGGTTCTTCGATGACATTATTCTACCAGGAACNAATGGTGCTAACCTCACATCGAGGTCTTTTGGTTGGTCATCTGGTGTTGATGAGTTGATTGAAAAAGGCAGATACTCTCCTATTTTNATAGATGCAAACATTCCCGAAAATGCTCATCTAAACTGGACAGTAGTTGATGCAAATACAAACACTCCTGTNCCTGGAATGGAGAACAGAAATGGNCAGCATGTTGANCTGTCAGTTGTTGATTGGAAAGTGCANCAAGCTTTGAGATTAGTAATACATTTTGCTACAAATGAATTAGGTCAATCCCCTAAACTNTATGGAATCTCTGGAGGTGGAAAATTCCATTATTCGTTTAGTTCAGATGTACAGGATTTGGGTTGGGAGTTTCACAATNCATCTTGGAATGAATTGAATTTGAACCTCAGTGGTACGGAGGATTCGACTTTGTTTTCTCCTTNATTTGATCTGAATATGCCGTTTTCTGAATTCAAACTAGATTACTCCTCACAGGGAATTCCTGACGNATACTATGCCTTAGATCATGGAAATTGGATGCCTTTTAGTCCTTCCAATACAATGCACTCGTTGGATGGCTCTGCCTCTGTTATCCAATTCAANTTTGAATCAAATGGGTCTATTTGGTCAATTGATGACTTCAACCTGCAAATGCGCCCAACAAGGATGGTTGTCTCACCTTCNCTNGATGTTGATGGTGACGGTAGGTATGAGTGGTCTGTAGTTAGCGACGGCATAGGTTCATGGGGCAATCAAGATGTCTTCATGGATAATAACGAGTCTTCGATTGTTGATGTGGGATTCAATCCTACATCTTGGCACAACATCCTAATTCCACGCAGTGCAAAATCATTCGAGGTTTCGGCTGAAAAGGTAAGTAACATAGGTCTGGGGGTTCAGACTGTAGCATTATGGATAGGAAACACAATGATTGCTCAGACTGGTGATGGTACATATCACGATGGACTGAGATTAAGTCTTAACTCTTCTAATCTCGACATGTTGAACTATGAGACTAGCAATACTCCTGCCATCAAGCAACTAGGTGGTAACGAGTTCATTTTAGCAAAGATAGAGTTAATTTCTGATGCAGGCCAATATCGTCTTGGAGGATTGAGTATTGGATATGAAGCCAGTCAAATAATAACATCAACAGGTATAGATGATTTAGTGCTATCAATTAACAGAGCAAGACTTGATTCTAGTAAATCTACAAATCTTCCTCTTCTTTTTAGAGCAAACTCCGTTTGTTCAATGAAAGTGGCTATTCTATCTCAAACCAGTTCAAATGATGCTACTATGGGAACAATGACTTGGAAAAACGATTCCAGGACTCTTACACCATCTCAAAACTGGAGAGAGATGAACATGCGTGCCAATGTTTACGAATCTTCACCAGATAGGTTACTGGTCAACATGTACTCAGATGACTATGAAGCTATGTGGTTTATTCCGATAGTTGGCGGTAGCACTATATCCACTGGTTATGGAGAATCTTTGGTATTCAGCGACTCAGGAATTCAGCACAATATCAATTCCGATATCCATGATTTTACAACACTTTTCAGAACCTCCCAGTCATTTGATGACCAAACCAACTTGAGGATAGAATCCCGTTTGCAACTTACAAACGGTTTCGTCTCAATGCCTCTAGTTAAGACATGGTATAGTCCCGCTGTAGACAATGATATGCGAATCGATGCGATGGCAATTTCTACTGACAATGGAGTGTTAAGTCATGATTCAGATTACTTGATGGCTGAACAAAACGTTACCATAATGGTTGATGTTGGATTTGAAAATGGAAACCCGGGAGACAAACCATATCCTGGTGAGTTTGAATTAACTCTAAGTCGCAACGGAGAGGTGATATCCAATACTTCAGGATTTGAGGGGCAGTATTGGGTTGTTGAAACAAAGGCACCATTCATCAGCGGCAATGTAACTTATGAAGCAAAATTATCTCCTCTTGCAGGAGGAGAAACTGCCGACCCTCATGTAATCAATAGAACGTTCATAATCGACCCATTAGCACCGGTTGTAGTCGGAGCTAACATCAGACATTTTGATCACTTACAATCTTCAAACTCTCAAGAGATTATTATCAATATCTCAGACCAACCAGAACTACCAGAAGAAGTCACGTTGATGCTTTGGACCGAGTGGGCAAATGACTTGGATGGCGACGGCTGGCCAAGTGAAGGCGAATACATACCACGAGCACTCACTCCTCCAATTGATAGGTCTACCACCTTTGGTGATTACACGACTTTAATCGATGATACAGCAGCATTCCCTGGGGAGAAAGTTGCTGGCTATGTGCTCGGTGAAGATCCCTCTGGGCACACGATTTTGGATGGCGGATCAGATTCGGTTGATGATCATCTATTCATGTATCAAATAATGAGCGATGGTGCTCCTTTGATTGCTAGTGATGGGTTTGAATGGGAAGAAGGCAGGAAAGCATGGCTCCACCCCGGACAAACATATGGTCTGAATCTTAGTTTCACAGAGAAAAATGGAATAGCAGACATACGAGAAGTAGAGATTTCTCTCGCAGATAATATCGCAAGTGATCCGTTGATAATTAGGTGGAATTCTGATACCAGGTCTTGCATGAGTGAAACAATTCACCTCGAGGTCAGTTCGTGCAATGTTTACGATAATAACGGTCTAATTCCAGGTCCTTTCGATCAAAATTTAGTATTGAATATCCAATTAATTCCTCAATGGACCTTACCTGATTTAGGTGAAACAAGAAGAGAACCAGTCTTGAGAATTTATGACCGGGCAGATAACTACGATGAGGTATCATTCCCACAAAACCGATGGAGATTCTCCGCAGAAATGATGATTCAAGACACTCTATCTTTATGGGTAGAAAATGGTGATAAAACTGAGGAAGGTGCTAGGGTTTCACCAGGTTCAACAATGGAATTATCTGGTGAAGTTGTATTCTTTAGAAGCATGGAAAGGCCGCATTTCGACTGTGATGTAGAAGTGCGTTTGAACGGAGTAAGGTCGCCAAGTACTGCAGTTAGTGGTATCTTCACCGCATCAATATATGCTCCAATGTCCTCAGGTCAACATGCAATGACTTGGGCTGTTGATTGTTTGCCAGAGCAAGGAATCGATAAGACAAGCCCAACCGAGGCTGTTATGTGGATACTTGTTGATGCAGTAGGTCCTGAGGTTGTCGAGTTTTCCTCACCAAGGGAATCATCAACACTATCACTCGATAGCCACAACATCACTGTGGTGGTTTCTGAAAATTATGGAATAGATGTAAACTCAGTCAAAATTTTCTGGTGGATAACAGCAATCGGAAGTCAGGATTCAATAGCGTCTGGTGATTCAAAATTAGATCTTGTCGGGGATGTTAATACTGGATTGCGTTTAGAATTCACAGGAGTGATAGATATCACAGATGTTGCTTCTGAGTTCCTCCATGAACAAACCCAACTAAAGGTCAGATTGGAGGGAAGAGACATTGCTGGAAACCAATTTGAAACCGAACAAAATAGTCGTCAATTCCCAGCCCATATTTGGTATCTAGAGCACTACAAACCAATCTATTCAATAGAACGTAGTGGCGTGGAATTATCAAAATCAAGTCTTGAAGTCGATGAACCTACAATTGTACAAGTACATATCAGAAATGATGGAAAACTATCAGGGGATGCAGACATACTCGTAGAAGCAGTTAATTTGAACGGGGACAGGAACATGCTGAGTAGAAGCTTCGTATTTATCGAAGCAGAATCAGTGTCTACATTAATTGTAGATTGGAAACCAAGTGATCCAGGTATACAGCGAATCGAGGTAACCTTAGAAGGAGAAACTCAGAATTCTGAATTCATAGATGTAAAGCCAATTCAAGAAAAAGCCTTCCTCGAGGAATCTATTGGTGCAACAAATCCTTGGATATTAGGAACTACAATGACGATGATTTGTGTGGGCCTTCTCTATGTTTTATCTTGGATGCGTCTTGCAACCGTAAATCAAGGTGAAGACGAGATAGAATGGGAATATGAGGATGAGGAATTCGAAGATTAGCCTCAAAGCAAACGCATAGAAACTAACTACCCTTCGGGGATAATGAGGGGGCAAAGTGGCAACCAAAATCGCTTTGCTGCAGTCTAATCCTATTGTTGGGGACATCAACGGCAATGCTGTGATGATTCAGAAATTAGCAAATCTGGCTTACGAGTCAGGCGCTGGATTTGCTGTTACTACAGAGCTTGCCATAAGCGGCTATCCCCCGAGGGACCTTCTTCTTCAGGATGATTTCATATCACGTTGCCACCAAGTCGCTAGTGACTTAGAAAGTCCAATTCCTATACTTGTGGGTACACCTGTGCCTCCGATACAGGACCGCTCTTTGCCGGGCAATGGTGTTGTTAGAGCGGGAGACTCAATTAGGGAGGTCACTAGAAAACAGCTTCTTCCCACCTATGATGTATTTGACGAGGCTCGATATTTCGAGGCCGATGAGAGACCGGGAATTGCTAGAACAATTGCAGGTGTAGATGTTGGTGTCACTATTTGTGAGGATGCTTGGCAACATTGTGGAGCAACTCCAAATGACTACGATAGTGACCCGATTGCCCAGATTGCTGAATGGGGTAGACAAGGTGTTTTACTCGATGCTACGGTGAACCTTTCTGCTTCTCCGTATCATGCAGACAAGTCAGGAGTTAGGATTGAAGTCGCAAGAAGTGCAGCATCCTCACTAAATCATCCATTTTTGCTGGCCAATCAAGTTGGTGGAAATGACGATCTTTTATTTGATGGTCGCTCTATTATCGCATGGCCTGATGGTACAGCAGTCGTCGCACCAGCGTGGAAAGAAGGTGTTTTAGTAGCTGATTTAAGTGATCCCTCAAAATGTATTTGGAAGGGTGAAGGTGACTTGGTACACCTCAGTCCTAACCAAGAATTCAATGAAGGTGACAATGATCTCCTTGACGCAGTTATTACAGGACTATCTGATTATTGCAGAAAAAGCGGAATCAAGAAAATAGTACTAGGATTATCAGGTGGTATAGACTCGGCTTTAGCGGCTTGTGTAGCGTCGAAAGCAGTCGGTCCAGATAATGTCACAGGTATCTCTATGCCCTCACGTCACTCTAGCCAACATAGTATCGATGATGCAAAGGCTACTGCCGAAACTTTAGGCATAAATTTCCTGATGTACCCTATTGCCAAATTACATGAAACCGCAGATTCAGAACTATCTAATATCCTTGAAAATGGAAACCCTGTAGCTGGAGAAAATCTCCAAGCAAGGCTAAGAGGGTTGATTGTTATGGCCCATGCTAATGCAAATGGAGCAATGGCAATAGCAACAGGAAATAAATCAGAACTTGGTCAAGGATACTGCACTCTATACGGAGACATGGCAGGAGGTTATGCTCCTTTAGGAGATTTATACAAGATGGAGGTTTATGCACTCGCTAGAGAATTCAATGAAAGAATTGGAGCGATGGCTGTTAATGAATCAACTTTGACTAAGCCTCCTAGTGCAGAGTTAGCACCCGACCAAAAGGATGAGGACAGTTTACCACCTTATCCAATACTAGATGAGATTCTCAGATTACACATTGAAGATGGTTTAGATGCAACTCAGTTAGTCGAACACGGTCATGAACTTAATGTTGTTAATGATGTTTTGACTCGGCTATCAAGGAATGAGCATAAAAGGTGGCAAATGCCTCCAGCCCCAAGAGTTTCCAAGAGAGCATTTGGTCAGGGATGGAGACAACCGCTGGCAGCTAAACACGATTGGAGAGATTAGATCAGAATCCAATCCTCGTTCAATGACCAAACCGGCCAAGCATACATTTCCAAACCATATGAGTTTGAATCCGCGATGAAGTATGCCATGCTATCATGATACCAGATGCTACCATGAGCCCCAGCGGTTGACAATCCTGGCTCTGGATTGAATGACAAACTAGCTGAATCAGAATCCACAATGTAAATTTGTCCACCTTCTGCAACATCATCTGCAATCATAATTATTTGATTATCAATCAATGTAAGGTGATTTGGGTATGATGAATCCATTCCAGTTGCAATATCTTGAAACAACCATGCCTCATTTCCATCACTTCTACACAACTCATAGCCAAATGAAATCACGCCACAACTAAACCACAAATATTCATCATACTCAATTACATTTGAGTGCAGCGCAGGGTTTGTTATTGAACTGTTCAAGTGTGTTAAGACAAGGTTTTGGATGTCGAACGAATAAAGACTTGAGTTAGCAAAAATCAACTTGTCATCAAACCAAGTTAAACCAAAGTTCCAATCTTCGTAGTTGAAGATATTATCAGTTACCCTCTGTAAAAGCCCGTTCGTAAGTCTGTGTATTTGAGGGCCGTAGGAATCGGTGGTCGCCATAAACCAATATTGTTCATCATTGTAAATTGCTGGCGAATTGATTTCACCAGAGTAAATTTCAGAACCGATTTTAATGCCATTTTCACTATTATAAATCAAGGTTTGATTAGCGTATGAGATATTTGAATAAACTCCAGATACAAATGTATCAGATTGTGATAAAATACTCAATCCATCCCTAGTTAGCAAAGCTAGCTCGTTTTCCGTAGCAATCAACTCGCTTGTAGAATCAATGCCGAGAGAAAGATTTGTCTCTTTCCAAATCGTATCGCCATCTGTAGACCACAACTGCTTGTTGAGGCCATCATTACCGTCAAAGTAAATCCTGTCGTTAAACTCGGAAAAACCCAGAAGCATTCCCGGCTCAAGATTTGAATTTTCAGATACTAGTACTGGATTGTGATTGGACATCTTGTACAACATACATTTTCCTTCTCTAGCAGCAGCAAATATGAACATATCAGAGTTTGCAAAACCGTTGCTACATCCGCTAGAAAACGAGTCAACAGAATTTGAATCAATGTCCGTTAGACGTCCTGAAATTAGGTCATCAAAGCAGATTTTTATTCTTGATTCAACAATGTTATTGGATGAATTATTCCCCATTTCGATAACTACAGAATTTGGGCATGCTCCATATATTCCAGTGTATGATTGTGCGAATGAAGATTTACCACTCAAACCATCAGACCCATTTGAACCATTGAGACCATCAGTACCATTTGTACCCCAGTATCCTCTATTCCCCATGGGGCCAGGTGGGCCTTGACTTCCATGGCATATGTTTCTTATTTGTGTGACTTCGTTATTATCAAGAGAAGAGTTACCATTTTTGTCAGCACCGATTTGTATTGAAAAACCACCATCCTCACAACCATGTGTGCCGTAAAGATCAGAAATTCTAGTTACGGTTGTAACCCCATCTTCCCCGTTGGTGATTTCGTCTATTGTACTGAGAGTATAGTATGAGGCAATACTCAAGATTAACGATGTTACAATTGCTAGTGCAATGCTGATTCTCAAAATTTTCTCCTTTGTCGATCTAATTCTCGGCTCCATGTCTCTCGCTTCTACTTTTAGTGATTAGAGACTTATCCCTACAAAGTGTTGAAGGGTGTGTTGTGATAGCCCTATGACATGGAGTTACCTGAACGCCTCGAATCGATGCTTCAGGGGCATGAGGGTCTCACTCGGCAAAAGGCAGCTAGACTTGTAGTCGATCTTGCTAGAACTGCAAATGCAGACGGTTTCATCGAGGTTAATCACAGCCACGTATCGGGTGTCTCTGTAATTACAGGAGGCCATGGTCTCAGAAGGTTTCTCGCAGACCTTGCAGGGGAGGGTACAGTAGCGATACCGACGACTCTCAATTCAGCAGGCTGTGATAAAACAAAAATGGAGGAAATGGATATCGACTATCCAGATTTCCTCGAACAGCAATTTGAGATAATCACTGCATATGAAAAGCTGGGAATAGAGTCCACATTATCTTGTACGCCATACGATAGAGGGATAGAAAATCCATCAGGGTATGCATCTTGGGCAGAGTCAAATGCAGTTGCATTCTCAAACTCCTGGACAGACTTAGTTACAAATCGAGAGTCAGGGCTTTCTGCCTTGGCGACTGCTCTTACAGGATATGCACCAAGATGGGGTCTTCACCTAGAAGAAAATCGAATACCAAACATAGTTGTAGATGTAAAATGTGAACTTGCACACCTTTCAGACTGGTCGATTTTGGGAGATTGGATTGGCAAGCAAGTGAGGCCAAACTGGGATATGCCGTATGGTCCAATGCCTGTAATTACCGGGCTGCCGGATTACATCAGCTTTGCATCAAAAAAGGCATTAACAGCGGCTGCAGCAAATTACGGCTGTCCAATGCTTTGGGCAGAAGGACATACTGCAATGCCGGAATTAAATGGTAAAGAGGAAAACTTAGTTTTCACACAGGATGATTTGGAACTAAGATACAATGATTTGGCACCAGATTGCAAAGTAGACTTGATAGTAATCGGATGCCCTCAGGCAAGTTTGGAAGAGATTCGTATAACAGCATCAGCAGTCAGATCTCACAGCGAGATGGGCCTCAGAATTTCAGATAATCGGCTTTGGGTTTTCACCTCGGGTCACAATTATGACCTTGCCCTTTTAGATGGCTCAATCGCAATTTTAGAGGAGGCCGGTGTTGTAATTCTAAGGGACACTTGTCCCGAGGTCACTCCTTATAATCGTAAGAAATACAACCACTTGATGACTAACTCGCTAAAGGCAGAACACTATCTTACAAGTGGATTGAACCGTATACCTACCTCTGTTGGAACAATCCAAGATTGCGTTAATCATGCATTCAATCCAGATTTACTGGAGGACAAAAAAGCAACAATTCAGCAAAAAGCACAGCCTCAACATGCTACCTCGAAAACACAGCAAAATGGTGATTGCTCTATTGTTGGCGGAGGGCTAAATTCCCAAGGTGACTGGGTTGTTGAGGGAGTTGCAATGGTAACTGATGTTCCAATCACATATCTAGGATACGTCAACAGAGATACTGGAGTAATTGAAGAAACCGGACACCCTCTTGATGGTAGAGCAATAGAGGATAAGGTTCTGATTTATCCCAAAGGATCTGGCTCTACGGTTGCACCTTACGTACTGATGGGACTAATATACACAGGCAAGGGTCCAAAAGCGATTGTCAATCGAGATGTCTGCTCTCTGACATTGCCTGCCTGCAGTTTGTTGGATATACCATACTCGCATGGTTTTGAATCGGACCCATGTATCTCTGTTAATGATGGAGACTATGTCAGAATAACAAAAACATCAGACAAGGTGAAATTAGAGGTATTGCAACGCAACGGTGATTGAATGAACATTCTAGTTACCGGCGGTGCAGGATTTCTGGGATCTCACTTAGTAGATGAATTAGTTCTACAGTGTTACAATGTACTAGTTTTTGACGATCTATCCCGTGGAGAAAAATCACAAGTAAATCCCAAAGCAGATTTTGTCGAGGGGGATGTCAGAGATTCAGAAAAATGGGAAAAACTCTGCAATGCTTTCAATCCGGATGTGATTCATCATCTAGCGGCAGTAAACGGCACAAAACGGTTCCACAAAGAGGCAGATTTGGTTGTCGATGTAAATGTAAACGGAACTAGAAATGCAATTGAATTTGCACAGAAATACAATGCAAGATTAGTATTTTATTCCTCCCCTGAGTCTTTTGGAGAACAGGAAAAAATGCCTTTGTCTAATCACTCCGAAAGCGTCTTTCCTCCCGCACATTTGCATCAAAGACATTCTTATGGAGCATCAAAACACGTTGGTGAATTATTATGTCACTTCGCACATAGAAACGGTCTCGATGTTAGAATCGTTAGGCCATGCAATGTCTATGGCCCAAGGCTACACGGTAATGAGAACGGGCAAGTTGTATCAATCATGCTGCAATCAAATCCAATAATTGTACACGGAGATGGATTGCAGACAAGGAGTTTCACTTGGGTTCATGATATTGTAGAAGCGTTGGTTAAAGTCGGGCAAATAGAGGGTTTATCTGGACACTCATTCAATTTAGGTTCAACAGAGGAAGTAACAATTCTTCAATTGGCACAAATGATTTCTAGACTGCGTTTAGTAAATGTGGAATATGGCGAGCCAAATTTTGGTGACAGTGCTAGGAGAATTCCAGATGTATCAGGTAATCACTTGATAGATTGGGTAGCTACAACAAAGCTGGAAGATGGTTTGAATCAACTTCTGTGATATGTTGCAAGGTGGCTCCAGTCTTTTGGACTTGGAGTTAATTTGTCCATACCATGTTGGCAAAGGATGTCCAATCCGTCCTCAGGGGGAATATCGCTAGAGACGAGTATACTCTCGGCCCTAAGCGTGATCAGTCTAGCAACAGCTCCTTCAGGCAGGGCTCTATCATCTACAACTCTACATTTGATGACAGCAGCAGCGAGTGGATGTATTGGCCCCTCAGCATCAATTAAATTCCATTCGCTTTCTTTTGTTGGCGTTCCAGCCAAATCAGCATCTTTTGCCGCTTCAATGGTTGGGGCCAGAAACTGTAACTCACATTCACCGCTGTTGATAAGATTGTGATATGTATCTCTCTTCGTTCCATCTCTGGTTTGAGAAAGTGACATGATCAATAGCGGAGGAGTGTTTGAGACAACGGACAGACTAGTTATAGGTGCAATGTTTTCCTTTTGTTCATCTCTGGTTGAGATTAGAGTGAGGGGCCTTGGAGATACAATTGCAGACAACCAATTGCTTCTTGTCGGGTGGTCTAAATCATCAATTTTGAGTTCAATTTCTGGCTTCTTGAATTCAGGTTTGAACCACCGATCTAAATCACCATTTTCTACTTCTTCCAAAGCATGCTGAGTGAATTCTCTGTAAGTATGCCATTGAGCAATAACGTCCTCGGAATCTCCTCTCTTTTCCTTTCTAGCAATTGAAGCATCAGCATATTCAACGCAATTTCTAAGGAATTTGATGACTGATAATTTACTCATTGGCCTCCCTCTTTTTGTCGTACGATTCCCTAGTCATCAGGCATGATGCTGGGTTTCCTGCCCATACCTCGTAGCTGGGGATCTCTTTTGTCACTACTGCTCCAGCTGCAATAACACATCCCTTGTTGAGAATAATACCAGCAATAATTGTCGCATTTGCTCCTATAATCACATCATCCTCAACAATTACTGGCGACCATTGCCCTCCAGATGGTGGGTATCTATCATTGGTGATTGTTGCTCCCGGACCTATGAAGACATTGTTTCCAATAGAACAGCCGTCTGCGATGTAAACAGAACCTTGTATTCTGCAATCTTTACCAATCTTGACATTTTTACCTATGTGTGACATTGAGCCTATGTTGGTTCCTCTACCAACATCTGTTGATCCCAGCATGATTGGGTGCCAAGCAGTAGCACCCGATTCCATTTCAATTCTGGAATTTTCAGATTCACTCATCAATGCCCAACTCTCGCATCAGCATAGAGACATGTCCCTTTGCTTTTACATTGTATCTGACGAACTCAAGGTTCCCTTTCTCATCGATAACAAATGTAGATCTTGCACAGCCCATGTATTCTTTTCCATAGTTCATTTTGAGTCTCCATGCTCCAAATGTCGAATGCATCTCACCATCCTCGTCCATGAGAAGTGGGAAGCCAAGATCTTGCTTGTTGATGAAATTCTCGTGGCTCTTTGCAGAGTCCTTTGATACTCCAAACACTTTGTAGCCATGCTCACCCAATCTTGCTAAATTCTCCGAAAAGTCACACGCTTGTGTGGTGCAACCTGGTGTCGAATCCCTTGGATAGAAATACAAGATTACTTTTTCACCGGATTTGGTTAGGTCTGCTAAATTGTGCCTTGTGCCTTTAGAATCAACTGTATCAAAGTTCGGGGATTTACTGCCAACTTCTAGATTTACTGCGTCTGCCATGAATAATCCTAAACGACTTCACAAATCAAGTCTTGTATTCTTCTAAATTTTCGGCATGTGGTTAGCAGTATGCTGTTTATGCGTTCTGAATGGTTATCTGTGCATAATGAATAAAATTTACTATATGTGGCGATTGTATTATAATCCGCCCGGTATTAAAGCACTCTATGGCAGGGTCACGTATGTCTAGAAGATGCCGCAAGTTTATGCGGCAAATTCACAAGGCTACGACCAAGTATGGCCTTCAGGAAATCGCCTCAAACATCCAAAGCGATTTGGATAGGAGAAACCTATCGTATGAAGAGGCACTCAACTTAGGAAACATTCTGCAGGACCGTGCTGATATGTTGCCCGGAGATGAGATTGTTTACGCTGTTTCAGATGTTGACTCGTATAGAAGAACACTCGAATTATATCTCAAAGATGGTGTTCTAACTCAGGCTGAGCAGTTACTCCTTTGGGAGGAGAGAAGAAGGTTGGGCATTGCAGACATTACACACAATAGGTTGATGGAACAGCTTCTAGCAGCCTGGACAAGACAAGGTAAGTCAGTTCAGATCCATGCATTCAAGGGAGGAATGACCGATGTCCAGTCGTAGAATTGCTGCAACTATGCTGGCGATTTTGCTTGTGCAGGTTGCAGTCCCTCTAGTTCCTGTCGATGCAACCAGCGGGAGATCATCTCCTGATTTTTACATATCAGTAATGACTCTGTCTTCTGGAGGCTCAGTAGATGAATCAGGAAGCGTTACACTCGCTCCAGACGAGCATGTTCTGAGAATTGTAGTCAATAACGGAGGGATGGCCTCAGCATCTGGTACATTGAATCTGTATCATCAAGCATCACCTTCCTCTCTAGAAACTCTGGTAACATCAGTTTCTTTCAATGACATTGCGCCCTCCTCTGCATCAAATCCGATTCTGATAACATGGAATGCGACATCCGGAGATGACCAAACGTTGTTTGCAAGAGTCGCTTCCTCGCAGGACTCTGACCTTAGCAATAATGAACGACAGATGAACTTTGATGTAGCAGTGTACCACCGAGGAACCGTACTTGGTGACACGGTTCCCGGACCTACTGGCGGATTTACAGATCTACGTTTGAATCACTCAATACATTCCTTCGAAGCCACAGTAAGAAATGATGGTGTAATGCCATTATCATCCGTGTTCGAGGTCAACTTCACAGACGTCAACAATCCTTCTAACAAGGTATCATTCTGGTCACAAACACTTACTCTTCAACCCGGCAGTTTACTCTATCCTCCATCCGGGGCAGCATTATCAACATCGTTTGATGCTTCAACTATGCTTGGATCATGGACAATGGCGACCAAGGTTCATTTCAACGGTACATCATGGACCAACACAATAGTTAGTTCTGTAGAAACGGTTACTTTTTCAGATTTCATAATCGACTTGTCCGCACCAGGGGACAGAGCCATAGAACCTGGGGACACAACTACTCTAACCTGGATTGTTACAAATCTTGGAGATGCTGACAACCTGCAAATTGAACTTGGTTCAGATCAACAATGGCATGATAATTCAAAGCATGGAGACATAATATCAATCGCTCAAGGAGGAGTTGAAACCGTCAATATCGATGTCGTAATTCCTTCATCTGCCGCCAAGTCTACATTAGAAAATGTCTACCTTAACTTGACGAGCCAGTCCACATCACCTTACACCGCCAGAAGCGTTGCCCACATAATCGTCGGTGATCAATACAAAGCAGAAGTAACTGCTGAGCAGGGCCCTCTAGAGGTAATTCCAGCGCAAAGGAGGACAGTGGAATTCACGGTAAATAATTCAGGCAATACTCCAGCTGCCTACGATATTGATGCAGGCCTTTCTTCAGTTGCTGAAAATTGGATTGTCGAATTAGTTAATACACATACTGGAGTACTGCAAGTAGGAGAAAATACCACAATATATGTTCAAATTACACCCGCTCCAATATCCTCACCTATCAATCCAAGTGAGAAAAATTCAGCAGGTGACACAGTTGGAGTTTGGCTATCTGCAACGCCAACAAATGGCGGTATGCCCGCTTATGACTCTACTCAACTCCTTGTAAAAGGGGTAATTGCGGTTGATCCTGGGCCGGAAGTCGATCAAATTATACTAACTGAAAACGATGTATTGCAATCGAATGGCTCTGGCGGAGTTGATGAGATTCTATCGCTTTCTGTTGAGGTTCGACACAATCTTGGAAGTGGAGTCACTGGAGGTGTGGATGCTAGCTTGTCTGTGGGAACACCTACATTCGCACCAGCATCAAACACAGGTGGGAATAATGAGGCTGCTAGGTGGCTTACAAACGTAACTCCTAATTCTGTAAATGGACTTGAAATTGGAGAAATATTCCAGTCTTGGCTTGCAATTGATGGCCCTAGCGATGAATTACCAATGGCCGGGGAATTAACAATACCCGTAACGGCAACCCCTGTGCTCAGCCAAGGGCAGCAATCAAACATCGAGGCCAGTCCTGTAACTAGGAATATCAGCGTAATTATCCCAAGCGTTATCGATGGAGAAATAATTACTCAGGGTCCACTTGATGCAGATGTTGGGAATATGACTGCAATACCAATCAAACTAGCAAATACTGGTAATGATTTAGCCTCCTACAGGCTGACTATTCAAGACGACCTTCCCGATTTGTGGACTGCAAGCTTAAATTCATCTAGTCCAAACAACCCTTCGATTGTTTCTAATCTATCTCCTTCGATGGCTGATCACCCATTAACAGGTAATCAACACATTGCTAACTTGACACTCAACGTGAAGACCGACCCTCAAGCGCCTGCAGATACCCTTCAGCCTCTAACAATCAGGGTCGAAGATAGAATAACTGGAGAACTCCTTTCTCTCAACACACTACTAATCAGAGTTGAAGAGTCAATAGACTTTGAATTACATCCTACCAATCACACAATCGACCTATCGCCATACGAATCTCCCTTAACTAGAGTGTTCATCAACAATACTGGGAATGTTGCAACGACATTCAACATTTGGCTTGATGAATCCGCAGAAAATGATGTCGATTTCTCAATCGAGTCAGCAACAGAGGTAATAATCGGCGCAGGATTTACAGATTCAGTAAAAATCCGTCTTAACCCAAATGATGATGCAAGTGCAGACGAGGTCCACATGATTACACTCTGGGTAGAAGCAGAGAATGGTGTAAACAAGTCAGCATCAATCGTTGCGAATATCTCTGCAGATCACCATCTCGAAATAGATGTGACTAATACTGACCCTGACAATACAGTACCTGTTACCCCTGGTGCCAACAAACTGCTGGATGTTGAATTTACGAATAGGGGCAATTTGATTGAATACCTCAACGTTACCGCTGAAATCGAGGGCGATTGGGCGTCTAGTTGGGAACAAGACCAGATTGTTCTTCCGATTAACAACACAGCGGAAAATGATCTGACAATAACCGTGCCCGCACTAGGTGGCAATTTCTCGCTAGCAAACGGAGACATCATCAACGTCACAATTTCTCTCTACAGTACCGAAAATGGCCAGTTCTTGAAGGCAAAGACTGTGAAACTCAAGGTTGCGCCTGTCTTCTTAGTTGAAGTACAAAATTGGCCAGATGAAATGCTGTATCATCGCGGTGATACAAGGAGCTGGTCGGTGCAAATTACAAATGTAGGTAACAAAGATGTTACCGTTTCATTAGATCACGAGGTCTTGAAACCTGGTGTTGATGTAAATTCTTTGGATTGGGAAGTTGTTACCATGCAGCCAAATCTTTTCCTGCCGGTTGGGGAAACTACCCAACTAGAATTTGAAGTTGAAATGAAAGAATACAATCCTGATCATTTCCTACAGGCTACGCTGAGACTTACTCTAGATCCCATTTCAGATGATGTCAATGGCACCTCTGTACTAGAGACTGCACTGAAAATGTCTCGAATGTTTGCCACTCAAGATTACACAATAGAAATTCCACCAGAGAATAACTCAGATGTAGTGGAACAGATAATCTGGTCACACATAGATGGAACTGACGATGAGATTTCCTATGGCATTGAGTTGTGTTCTGCAGAGAGAAGAATAAATTCTTCATCGCCAGTATCTAATATCCCTCTTGAAGAGATACCGTGGGCCTTTTCTCTGGAATTACCTGGGGATACACAGCAACTGAACTTAGAAAATGACTGTACAAGCAACTCCCGGACAATTATTTTGTTGCCACCGGTTGAAGCATGGAACAAAAATTACCTCAATATCACGATTAATCCTCCAAACAGACCTAACGTTATTCCCAATGATGGGTATGACTTGACCTTTAGGTTATACCATCCAGCCGAGAACAATGGTTTCACAGAATATACAGAAGCAACCTTTTCATTCTACTTTGCGACTAAGTCTGCATTAGAAATTACCAAGTTTGAATTTAGTGAACCCACATTAATTGAAGGCGAGACCGTAACTCTAGATGTAGCGATTAAGAATCAGGGCACTGCTGTGGCATTTGGTGTAACTTCAACATTGGTATGTAAAGGAATAGATGTTCCAAACAGTGTTGAGACTTATGATATGATAGTCGCTGGTCAAGTGAAAACACAATCATTTGAAGTTGAGACTCAGCGCCTGGATTGGTGGTCACAAGATAATGAAGTCTCATGCAATCTTGAAGTATCTGGTCTCGACTGGGATGGGTCGATTACGTCATCCGATTCAGAGGTAATTGAAACCAAAGTGGAATCATGGTCGCCAGGAATTGCTGTATCCTTTGTTGCTTTACTTGCACTACTGGGTGCCTCAATCGGGCTGCTGAGGCTAGTAGGTCAGAATGATAAATTCAGATTAGCAGCAACCTACACTGGAGTGCTAGCCCTTGGCTTTGCGTTCCATCTTACAGACTTGGTATCCTCAGAATGGGGAGGGTTTGCAATCTTGCTATTTGCTGCGGGTTGGGTCTGGTCGATGACATGGAAATCCACTGTTGAATTCCAGTTAATACACGAAGATTATCAAAGAGCTAGAAAAGGAATTTCAACATTATACAGCGATCACTTTGAGGCTCTGTCTGATTCAAAGCGACAATTATCAATCATCCTTGCTATGCCTATCCTTGGAATGATGGGAGTTGTGCTTGGTTTCCCTCCACAAATGAATCCAAACTCTGGAAATATGATTTCTCTCGTTGGCTATGTTGCTGTAGTCATCTTTGGAGTAATCGTTCTAATCTGGAATGCAAATAGGTTGTATGGTTCTCTATATGGCAGACTCACCGAGGTCGAAATCCAAGCAAGTAGGATAGAGCGAGACTTAGGAGATCCTGCCAGATTGTTAACAGAACTTGCATCAGACGGGCTTGATATTACATCAATTATCAACCAGCCAAAACCATCCACCAATGTTGTGGGAAGCGCCACACATGCTGAAATTGAAGACTGGGATGAAACAGTCGAAACGCTTACCGCCGAGGATGACTTTGGTTCGCAAGAGGCACCTCCAGAATTAACAATTTCAGACATGAATCAAAGTGAGTCTGAGGGAGATAATTCGTCAGAGACTAGTATCGACATTGAAGATTTATTCGATGAGGCAGGGGGTGAGTGATAATGGCTGATGATCAATATGAAGTCGGTAACTCAGACCTTGAAGACGCAAGAAGGGCCATCCGAGATGGACAGACAAGTGCTGACAGGTTACTTCGTGCAAGTCGAGAATTGGAGCATATCGTCTACGGGGTATCTGCAGGGGATACTTCGCTTTCTGCAACTGAATTCGATATCAACGATGCAAGAACAAGTCTCGAGCAACATAAACTGTCCAGAGCCCGTAGATCAGTTCGAAGAGCCGAAAAAACTCTGTCAGCGGTTGAATCCGATGTAAAGGATCTAAGAAGAAATATTGCCATGCTTAACAGACTTCTCAAAGAAAAGACGTTGAAGGAGGCTGAATTGGAAGTAATTCTCCGACGATTAAGAAATGCAACCGGAGCTGCAGAAATTGGGGAAGTTGGTTATGCTGCAGAAGAAGTTGAGCAATTGATAGGAGACCTTGTTGTTGACTCTGCAGTGGCTCTCAATCCTTTCTTGTTCCGAAATTTCTGGATGGGCGTCGATACAAGATGGCCAGCAGGTGGAGAAACAGGAGTTATGATCATCAGAATTTGTAATGACGGAACCCGGCCGATGCCCGAGATGCGTCTTGCACCACCTGTTCCTGATGGGTGGCAATGTGCACCAGAGTCAATTGACCTGCCAATCATGAGACCAGGTGATGTTATTCTAGTTAGGTTTGAGGTAAAACCTGGACTGCGATTTAGCCTTGATGAGATTCCACTCTCAAGAAAAATAGCGATACAAACAGGATATGAAATCGCTGCAGGGCAGGTAATGGTAACAATGCGAGTGCAAAACAGAAGCATGGAAACAATCCGTGACCTGATGCTTCAGCCATGGCTACCACCCGGATACAAAGCGGAATCAATTCCACTGGTCGAGAAATTATCACCAGATGAAATAGGCGTGATAACAATGTCACTGACCATAGACTTGGGCGACGGAGGTGAAAACGACGCCTGATCATATTCCACCCTGCGGCGGTTTAGCCAGCGAGGGAGGATTGTAGAGATACGATAAATAAACAAAAAAGAGGTGAAAACCAATGCAGAAGAAAAATATGAACGAAGAAAACAACGATTGGGGTTCAATCGGTATAGGTGCAATGATTGTATTCATTGCTCTTATTCTGGTTGCCGCAGTTGCAAGCGCAGTAATCATCCAAACGGGTGAAAAGTTGCAGCAGAACGCACAACAGTCGGGAAGCGACACACAGCAGGAAATATCGGGTAAAATCTCGATTATTACTATCTGGGTCGGCGACCAAGCTCCAAACGGTGCGGCAAACGCTGAAGAGATCACAATGGTCTTTGAGCTAGCCCCCGGTTCTGAGCCGATTGCAGACACAGCAGTCCACTGGGCTGTGATTTGTGATGACGGAGCAGGTACTCCGTCTGTAATGCAAGGAGACTTGTCAGCAGCGACAGAACTTGACGGTGCAACAGCGGTAGCACAATTTGACCCTGGAGAGACATACATGATTGACCTAACAGTAGGAGGTGCCCCTGACTCATGTGCACCTGGTCTAAACGAAGAGCACTCGATGGTTATCTCAGCTAATGGCGGAGGATCAACATATGAGACTCTATACTACCAAAGTGTCACACAAGGAGATCAAATAATTTGAGGTGAGTATGATGAAGAGAAATAATGAACTAAAAGAAGATGAAATAGGATCCATCGGAATTGGTGCAATGATTGTTTTCATTGCTCTGATATTAGTGGCAGCTGTTGCTTCCGCTGTAATCATCCAAACCGGTGAAAAATTACAACAAAACGCACAGCAAACAGGTTCAGATACNCAGCAAGAGATATCTGGTAAGATTTCAGTCAACTCAATATTTGTGTTTGACGATGCAGATTCTTACTTGCTGTACTTTGAAACAGCACCAGGATCNGAAATTCTTGATGAAGCAACTACCGATTTCCAGATGACGTGTGAAGACACTAACGGAGACTACCAATATGTTAGTGGCAGTTTCGCTGCTGCNACAGATGTAGATGATGTNGGAGGAGCAGCAGTCGCTAACAACCTCGAGCCNGGTGTAACCTACGCTTTAGTTATGGATGCAAACACTGGTGTTGGAGCAAATCAGAATGACTGCTCTGCAACATCTGTTGGTATCAACTCAGAAGTAACACTTTGGATACACGTCGAAGGTGGCGGTTCAACTTACGAGACGCTTTACATCTCTGACACAACCAGAGGCTCACTAGTTATCTGATTCGAACTGAACTCCCAAACATCACTTCAGTCANACTGTAGTGAGGGAGTTCNACTAGAATCAGGAGGTACTGATATGGCATGGCCATTCGGTAGCAGTGAGAAGGCGGCAGTTGGCCAGGCAGACNTGTCNGAGGAACGTCTCAGGGTAATGTCTAACATTTCCATTGAGCAAGTTCCAATGCCTGAGAAAGGCGAGATGACAGAAGAGGATGCTTGGACGATTTCTCCCGGACCAACAAGGGCTCGTCTCAACAGTTCTGGTGCTTTACCAGCGGCAGCAGCCGCTAGTCAAACACCTGTGCAGGCAAATCTAGATACCTCCTCAATTGAGAGATTGATATCCAGTAGGATGGATATGGTAGANGATGTCCTNAGGACTGTAGAGTCAAGGATTGGAGAAGCAAGAGTTCATTCGGAATCAGACCATGAAAACATGGCTACNGATGTCGAAATGGCAGAAGGTGATACTATTGTTACAGCCTCTGGTGAGGTCATAACTGGTGTGTCTTCTGTCAGGCAGANGAGTGAAGATTCAGCTCCATTGCTGGAGTTGTATGAGGCTCAAGCCCTTGCTTCAAATCCATTCCTAGTTGCGCCAGCGCATTTAGGGGAAGGGGGCGAAGGCTCTGTTGGAGCACCAACAGTCGCAGCATTACTTCTAGACCACTTAAGTGGAATGGCAGCAGTATCCTTTACTCAAAAAGCAATGAGTTCTGGAATGCTAACTGCTGATGAAGGACAACACGTACTGGCAATTGTCCAAATGGCTGCTCCTGGNGACACAGAGAGCGCTCTTGAAGATCATTTGCCACACAGAGAATTGCTAACATTCTCGGCTCTTATCTCGAACTGGAGAAGAGCACGAGCACTCCGAGGTGAAGAGTGAATGGGTAGCGTAGCAGTCGGAGCAATGGTTGTCGGAACATCATTGCTGGTAGTCTTTGCATTAGCAATGGCTACGCTCGAAACGCAAGTTGAAGAATCACTTGCTCANATCGAGGCGTCTGCTGAGCCACTCACTCAATTCACCATCGAGAACGCCAANAACGTTGATGGGGCAGTAGTCTCGTTTACTATCAATAANGGTGGAACTGGTTACAGTCCCGGNCAGGTTGTAGTAAACGGAAGTACNGGCTCCTTCCTCGCAAACCTTGNGATCTCAGGGGGTGTAGTAACAGGACTAGATGTTCTGGATTACGGATCATCGTATCTCTACACTCCCTCGCTATACTTCCTTGAGATCACAGGACCAAATATGGGCACCAATCTAAACATCTCAGCAACAATTGGNAAATTAGTATACACTAACATCACTAACGATGGCAGTAATGATATTGATACAGACTTTGCTTGGTTGTTTACCGACGGTGGTGCACCAATCAATCTCTCTCAGGGAATTGATGGTTACTCTCCGAANACCATCTTCCCGGGAGAGACTTTTGAATTAATCTACGATGTATCAAATGTTACTGCAACTAGAATTGCAGTAACCATTGACGGAATAACAAAAGCGTCTCGAGTAATTTGAGGTGGAAATATGGCTGATGGTGGTGCAAGTACTATGATATTGCTAGTAACTTCTCTATTAATCAGCGGAGCAGCATCCGTAGTTCTGCTTGAATCTTGGGGCAGTGTTGCGGAAGCTAGTGGCAATAATTCAAAAGGAAAAGTCGCTGACGCAGAAACCGATGTTTCGTTTAGCGGCGACAGAAGCGATGTACAATTAGATACATCCGGAACAAATCAAGAAATCACCCTATACTTCCAAAATACGGGTATTAGATCACTGGATAAAGATGACTTCAACATATTTGTGGATGGCACATCCGCATCTATTGTAGGAGCGATTACCCTGTATCCCTCAAATGGGGTTTGGGCTCCAGACTACGTTGTCGAAGTTACCGTTTCAGATTCCTCATTTGCTTACTCTGACGGAGATACAGCAACTGTGCTGATTATCGCTAAATCTACCGTTAGTGATGGTGTTCAAGGCACAGATTCCGAATCAGCGGAGGTGAGATTTAGTGTTTGATGAGCCTCCAAAACCAGTCGAGGATGGATATGAATTCACCCTTGAACAGGACAGCTTGTCCAATGCAATGGGTGCTAGATTACCAAACAGAAGCCTTTGGATGATTCAAGGAGAGGTCGGTAGCGGAAAATCTCTCGTCAGCCAGAGACTTATTTTCGGACTCTTGGAAAATGGCTCAAAGGTTCTTGTCGTTACAACAGAACTGACTACCAGGGGATGGATTGAGCAAATGGAATCTATCGGATATCCGGTGACAGAACATATAGCCAAGGGGAAATTGCTGGTTTTCTCAAGATTTGGAGTCATAGCAGATGTAAAAGAAGGCGTGGACTTATTTGATGTTCTAGAGTCAGAAGCTGTGGAAAAATCGGATGTTATCGTAGTAGACTCGGCTTCAGCGCTAATGCCTACAGGATTAGAATCCAATGAGCAATTAGCTGCTTTACAAAAATTGAGAAAAGTATGCAGTGAATCAAGATCATTATTACTCACTGTCGATCCAACTGAAATGGATCATAAACTCCTACACAAATTACGTTCATCTTGCGAGGTTCTTCTTGATATGAATGCAGGTTTCGTTGGTGGAGAAATAAAGAGAACGATCGTAGTTACTAGATTCCTAAGGGCTGCTGGCCCGGTTCAAGCAAGCGTTGGATGGCGTGTCGAGCCATACATGGGCTTCATTGTAGATATCACGGCGGTGAGTTGATGGAAGATGAAGACCTAAAATTCCAACGTGGTGATTTGGATTCAGTCATGGCTGCCCATCCACACATTTCGCAATGGGTGAAGGATTTTGAAGCAAAGTATGGGTCTAGACCTTACTATTATGGCCCACTAGACAGGGATGCTAGAAAGGTAGAGCCTTTGAATTTGATATACGTAACAAAAGAACCAATTTTTGTCCATATGTATCGGCCTGTAGATGCAGATGGTTCTGAAGGACAAACACTGTGGTTCGGCCTTGAGCCTCAGCTGACAGATGAAGAGGAAAATATTCGCAGGACACTAATCGAAGTGTTGCTACAGGAAGCACCCAGCGCCCCCTCATTCACTACAGACGATGAATTCGAAAACATTCTATCAGGAATGATAGATAGATACACGGTTTTGGATACAGAATCTAGGGCTTCAGCCAGAAGACAAGGTAGAGTTTGGGAAGTCCTAGGTATGGAAGATAAGAGAATTACAGTTACTACTGAGCAAAGAGATAGGTTGCGCTACACAATTATTCGCGATCTAATCAGAAATGGCCCCCTTGAGCCGCTACTATCTGATGAGATGTTGGAAGATATTCACTCCGTTGGACTAAAGCACGTTCACATGGATCACAAGGTATTCGGCATGGTTACCTCGAACATCAGGTTCAGGGAAAGAGACCTTCTCGCAAGATACCTCCGTGCTATGTCAGAGCGTATTGGAAGGCCGGTGTCTGACAACAAACCAATTATTGACGGAGCGCTACTGGACGGCTCACGTATCAACATTATTTTCTCCGACGACGTCTCTATGCTTGGTCCATCCTTCACGATAAGGAAGTTTGCAGAAGAGACAATCTCTGTCGTACAATTGATCAAGTGGGGAACCATGAGTGCCCAGCAAGCAGCATACATTTGGATTTGTCTAGAGTATGGAATGTCCGTGCTTGTTAGTGGAGAAACAGCATCTGGAAAGACTACAACATTAAACGCTATTCTTCCGTTCATCGACCACAATGTCAAGATATATTCTGCTGAGGATACGCCTGAAGTTAAGGTACGTCACAAAATATGGCAAAGGTTGGTTACTAGAGACTCAAAGAACGAGGAAAGTAGAGTCGAAATGTTCGACCTACTCAAAGCCGCTTTACGTTCCCGTCCTAGATATATCATCATCGGAGAAATACGTGGTGTTGAAGGTGCGACAGCGTTCCAAGCAATGCAGACAGGTCACCCTGTAATCGCTACATTCCACGCATCATCAATCGTTAAAATGATTCAGAGATTTACTGGTGATCCCATCAATGTTCCAATCCGTTTCTTCGACAACCTAAATTTCGCAATTTTCCAAGAAGTAGTAGAGGCCCCTGGTGGCGGAATTGCAAGAAGAGTTACAGGGATAGACGAAGTTATTGGTTACAACAAACACAGCGACGGTGTTCTAACAAGAGGAATGTTCGAATGGGATCCGGTTAAGGATAAACACTACTTCCGTGGTATGTTCCAATCTCATTTAATGGAAAACAAGATTGCTGCTCAAATGGGATTCGAAAACAAGCGTGACGTCTATGATGAACTTACCAGAAGGGCTGACGCAATACAAACGATGGCTGACAGAGATTTGACTCATTATGATGATGTTTTTGATTTATTGAATTTGTATTACAACGCAGGATGGGATACATTTAGAGCGGCAGTTGACACTTGGGTTAGTGTCACCGAGCGCTGAGATTGGAGATGATTAGATGGAGAGAATGGCGACATGGCAGATCGCCCTTCGTCGTCTAGAAATGCCAGTCTCAAGATTTGCATTTGTTTACATTTTACCTGCTGCACTATCAGGATTGATTTCAGGGATTCTCCTAATTTGGCTAACTGGAGGTTTTTCCGAGGGCGGTTTATTTGCCGGGTTTACAGGAGTATTATTGCTTATCATACTTCCACTTCTGACCGGTGGTGCAGCAATTTATTTTCCAATTTTAGAAGTAAATCGTATCGCAATTAAAATCGAAAAAGAGATGCATATGTTCATCACGAGAATGGGAATACTATCCCTTGGAGAGGTTGGTGCTGACACAATTTTCGACATACTGCGCCAGATGAAGGATTATGGTGAATTGGCTCAGGAAGTAAAAAGAATCGAGACCCTCGTAGATAAGTGGCATACATCTCTTCCAGAGGCTGCAAGAATCGTTGCACAGCAATCACCTTCTCCATTATGGTCAGATTTTCTAGACAGGATGGCATTCTCAATCGAGGCGGGTCAGCCTATTGACGCATTCATGCGTGCCGAGCAAGATACAGTTGCTGAACAGTATAACACTCTTTACGACACTAGGCTGGAAAGTGTTGATACAATGAAAGAGATCTATGTTTCTCTAGTCTCTGCAGGATTATTCGGACTTGTAGTAGCAGGTATCCATCTGGTTCTTTTCGAGATTGGAAATGGTGGTACAGATACGCCGATAGAAGTAGCTGCTAGAATAAGGTGGTTGTTGTTGGCTGGTTTCCTGTTCATAGTCATTCAACTTGGTGCTCTTTTTGCATTTAGATCAACCATTCCTGATGATCAGACTTTTGCCCGTGATGAGTTTTCAACACCATTTAGAATACTGTTTAGACAGACTTGGTTGGGTGCAGGGGTTGTAAGTGGAATACTGTTTATCATTACTCTCAGCGTTGTAATAGCATACTGGGAAGGATTAACTGTAACTTGGGATAAGTATGGCCTAATCCTTCTTGCAATCCCCCTAACACCAATGCTAATTCCGTCGACTCTTGTACAAAGAGAGGAGAGTAAAGTTCTCAGAAGGGATGAGGCATATCCAGATTTTATTCGTGCACTTGGAGGGACAGCACAAGCAAGGAGCGCTGAGCCTAGTGCAACAATCAAGGCGTTGAGGGGTATTGATTTTGGTATGCTCGACGCATCTATTGACCGACTAGAGAAGAGATTGTCTACACGAATTGATAGCGAAAGAGCATGGGATTATTTTGCTGCTGACACAAACTCAGCTGTAATCTCAAGGTACAATAGAATCTACATCGAAGGTTCTCAATCATCTGGAGAGCCAGCACAAACAGCAGACATGGTTTCTCGTTCGGTAACAAATTTACTATCATTGCGACGCCGCAGAAGCCTTTCTGCATCCACAATGTGGGGAGTAGCCCTGGGATTGCTTATTTCATCAGTCGTATCTCTAAACGTGACAATTTCGATAGTCTTACAACTTGGTGAAACGATTGCAGGTGTAGCAACCAGTATTGCTGAATCAACTGATATTGGCTCTATCACAGATGCTGCTGGCGGTTTCGTATTACCTGTAATGGAAGATCCTAGTGCAGTAGAAGATAACATCAAGATGTTCAAAATTATTGCATCAATCCTTATTCTTGTGCAGGTCTTTGCCGTGTCTCTAATTGCCACGAGACTGCGTGGTGGAGGATTTACAAGTGCCGTAGGTCAGATGATACAATTGTTGTGGGTTGCTGCTATAGCAAGCCTAGTGTCTTCATTCATCCTAGATGGAGCAACATCCCTATTCACAACCTAATATTGTTGAGAAAATAATACATTGCCATCGAACCTCATATAATCCTGTGGAACCTTTTTCTTACATACATTGTAGGGGAAACGAAGATTAAATGCACATTTATTGACAAATCATGGGCAAAGAGTACTATCATTGCCCTGGTTGTAATGCGAAACTTGTTTTCCCTCTCGATGTAAAGGCAGTAAGATGCCCAAAATGCAGTGGTGAATTTGAGATTTATTCACTTAAGAAAGTGAGTATAAATCGAGGTTGGAAATTCGCAATTCCCGGGCTTTTACTGGCTGTCCATCCATTCTTTCTCTCACCTTTGGCAGAGCGTGGAGTAGATATACCGCTCTTGTTGGGATTTGATAGTTATGGATCTTACATCATAACTATGATGTTCACTATGCTTTTTGGTACGTTATTAGCATCATATGGACTTGTATTATCAATAGCAGACAAGCATAATGTTGGTAGGAAAAATTTCATTCTCGAGATAATTCTTCTTTTACTAATGATTTGGGAAGCTTTCCTTATGCTGACGTTTAATGGGTATTAACTGTCGATGTGTTGATTTGGGTAATTGGGGTAAAGGTGTACAGGACCTAATGTCTGGGTTTGAAGACGTCAGCGAGAGCCCATCTCTTCACGGATTCTCTTCTTAGTCGCAGCCCATGAACAGATTGGACATTCCGTCAAATCGTGATTTCTTGCAGGGCAATATTCTCTCCCAAAGAATATGATTTGAAGATGAAGTTTGTTCCAAGATTCCTTTGGAAAGATAGCCTTGAGGTCTTTTTCTGTCTTGACTACATTAGTACCGTTAGAAAGCCCCCATCTTGCTGCTAAGCGGTGAATGTGAGTATCGATAGGGAATGCAGGAACGCCGAATGCCTGAGCCATCACTACTCCAGCTGTTTTGTGTCCAACACCGGGCAAGCTCTCCAAACCTTCGAAGGTATCAGGAATCTCCCCATCATAAGATTCAACCAATATCTTTGCTAATTTTGAGATGTTCTTTGCTTTAGTTGGAGCAAGTCCAACTTCACGAATCATCTCTTGAATATGGCTTACTTCCAATGTTGCCATTCTCGCAGCATCAGGGCCATTACGAAATAATTCTGGTGTGACTTCATTCACTTTCTTGTCTGTAGTCTGGGCACTCATTAGCACTGCAATAAGCAACTGGAAAGCATTTTCATGATCAAGCGGAACAGGAGTTTCAGGATATAACTCTTCTAACATTTGAAGAATGATGGGTGCCTTTTCTGACCTCTTCATCGAATCAACCCTGGTAATTTAAGGCGTATTCTTCTCCATTTATCCAAGACCAAATGAATCCAACTATCACGAATCCAAGTGGTACAATATTACAAAACAATGTCACTCCAAGTGAGGAGTTGTCCATGCTTTGGCCGACGGCAATCCATCCTAGAAAACCAACAATTGTTCCTGGAAAAATTGCTAGAATGCCTATAATGACTGCTCTCAGAAATCTCATAATATCACCCATTCAACCGTCGTGTTATTTCTTCTCTGCCTAGAGAATTTAGAATGTCGCTTTCCTCTAGCCAACCTTTCCTCGCAATCATAACGCCATAGTCTATGTCTCCTAAGCCCTGCACCGAGTGTGCATCAGGGTTGATCACAACAGGAACTTGTAGCTCTTTTGCACGCTTGCACAATCTCCAATCTAGATCCAATCTGTATGGAGAAGCATTCAGTTCAACGGCTTTCAGTTCACCCTCTTTATTCGCCTCTGACATGTGTTCTAATATTGTGTGTAAATCAATTTCATATCCATCTCTTCCTTGTAGAATTCTACCAGTTGGATGCCCGAGTACTGTTGTAGCAGGGTGTTCTAAACACTTCAGTAGGTCTTCCGTATTCTGAGATTCATCTCTACTTCTCCATCGTCCCATAGCATGAACACTTGCAACAACATAGTCAATTTGGGCCAAGACATCGTCGGGATGGTCAAGTTTACCATCCTCAAGAATATCAGACTCAACTCCGCTAAACAGTTTGAAATCAACTCCAGAGTCTTCCCATTCTTTGTTGTATTTTTGCATGGTTCTGTGTTGGTCAAGTAGGTCTTCTGCGCTTGCTCCGTGAGCAATTTGTAGCGTTGGAGAATGGTCAGCAATTCCCAACCAATTCCAACCCATCCTTTGTGCGGCATCTGCCATCTGCTCAAGGCTTGCTTCTCCGTCAGACAATGTAGTATGATTGTGAAGAGCGCCTTTAATGTTTGAGAGTGTAATCAAATCAGGTAACTGTCCAACTGCAGAAGCCTCAATCTCACCCATATCTTCTCTTAACTCTGGGGTGACAAAATCCATGCCTAGGTGTGAGTAGATATCCGATTCATCCTCTGCAGGTAGTGAAGTTCTTGCAGCCTCAAGCCCGGTTAATTCTGTTTCTGGCATTAGTCCAAATTCGTTGAGCTTTAGCCCTCTATCTTGAGCCGCCTGCCTCATTCTGATATTATGCTCCTTTGAGCCCGTAAAGTATGCAAGAGTGTAAGGGAAAACATGTGCAGGAACTAGACGGACTTGAGCATCGATTGTTCCACCAGATTCTAATTGCTCGTAACTTTCTCCTCCAATTGCATCAAGTACATTGGCATCTAAGTGTCCTAAACTAAATCCTTCTTCGAATATTGATGTATCCAAGATTACAGATACCTTTGAATCACCAGCGCCTTTGACATCTGCTATACCCTTCATAGATAGTATCTCGTTGGTAACTCTTTCAACATCTTCAGGCTTGACTGCAGCAACGATGTCAAGGTCACCTATCGTCTCTTTTCTCCTCCTAGCCGAACCTGCTAACTCTGCCCTCTCGACTCCATCCAGTTTCAATATCATCGAAAGGAAAGTTTGCCCATATCTCAATCCGATGTCTAATCTTCTTCTTGCAGAGAATCTAGCAAGTAAATCGATTCCATCAAGAATCTTCTGTTGGCTTTTTGCTCCGAAACCCTTCATGGGAGCAACCTCATTTTTTACACAGGCTTCTTGTAAATCAGCAACGGATAGTACACCCAATTCTTCATGGATCATCTTGATTTTTTTAGGCCCAACACCAGGTATCCCTAGCATTTCAATCAGACCCTGAGGTGTAGTTTGGTGTAAGTTAATCCAATCTTCAGGCCAGTTACCTTCACCAACTGATTGGGTAATCGCTGTACCAAGGCCTTTTCCAATTCCCTTCAATTCGAATATCTCACCACTTGCTACAAGTTCACCTAAATCTTGAGATAAGGACCCAATTAACCTCGAACCATTTTGATATGACCTAACTCTGAACATGTTGGCTCCTGATAGTTCTAACAGTACAGCCATTTGATGCAATGCATTACTGACTTGATTTCTGCTAAAATAAGGAGGTCCATTGGCCCGTGGCTTTGGTAGAGTCCAAGATGAGCCCGCCATATGATGCCCTGTGCGTGATGGTTGAAGAACCCCTGCCTATTGGCATGTTCATGGTCGAAGTGGATGTGATTGAGGTACTTGCTCAATCTATGTGTTTCATATCGCTAACAGCGTTTATTTTCATAGCGACTTTTTCACGTAGCGAGAAATTAGAGTTAGTTGCTCAAAATTTCATTATGTTCTCTCTTTTGATCACTGCAGGATTATTATGGTGGCTGTCTAGTTCGGGAGGGGAACTATGGGGCTCAAATTACCTCCCAAAGCCCCTATCTGTTCTGTGTGTCATAGTAGCGATTGCTGCTAGGCTGAACATCAAGGGACACAACGTTTCGTTTGGAGCCAACCCTCACAGTATCGGAAAGAAAGAAGATGAATGATTAGATAATTTCTCCTTCTTTTTCAGACTCATCGGCCATTTTTTGATCGATAAATGTCCTCATGTAATCTGGTAACTCTCCGTTGACAAATATCACATCATTAACTGCTTCTAGTTGCTTCAAAGAATAGTAAATTTGCATTGCAGTCATTGGAGTAGATGAACAACCTACACATCCTCCGTCCAAAGATAGCATAACATTACCATCTGCGGTATCAATTACAGTGACTACACCATCGTGGGCATCCAACACCTCCTGAACAGGTCCAATCTCTTTCAGAACCTCCTCTGCAGTTATCGTCATCAATACAATCCAAAGGCGTCTACACTATCAACCATCGTATTCAATAGCCTAGTTACTTTCCCGAGAATCATGGGAATATTTTCCAAGACAGACAGGTTTGAGTTTAACGTAACAGGCATGGACTGCGGAGGTTGTGAATCTAAATTGACCTCAGCTGTATCATCCCTTAATGGCGTAAAAAGTGTTGAAGCCTCTGCTACTAATGGAACTGTTGTGGTCCTAGCAAAAGGTCAGACTGCGCATGCAATAGTCGAGTCGATTTTAGGCGCTGGCTTTAACGTTGTAATGTGAAAAACGGTCTACAGCGTCACTCTCATTGGGGATGCCCTTATGAAGGGTACTTTGGTCGCCCGGCAAGTAGGTGTAATGGATGGACATCGAGATTATGGCAGCCGGCGCAGCATTGGTAGGACTAATCGTTGCGTTTGTATTGTACAAAAAGAATGACAGCATTGAGATCGAAGATAAGAAGGTCGCAGAGATTACTCAAGAGATTCAGGATGGCGCAATGGCCTTCCTATATGCAGAATACAAGATTCTCTCTGTATTCGTTGTGATCGTTGCTGGGCTGCTGTACGTCGATACAGGCGACTTCTACACACCAGGAGCATTCTTAGCAGGTGCTGTAGCAAGCGTACTAGCAGGATACTCAGGAATGAGAGCAGCAACTTCCGCTAACGGAAGAACTGCAATGGCTGCAAAGAGCGGCGGACAACCTGCTGCACTTGCAGTATCATACAACGGTGGAGCAGTTATGGGATTGTCAGTTGGTGGACTTGGTCTGCTCGGTATCTCATTGATTGCATACTGGCTAAGTTCTGGAGAAACATCTCACATCGAATCCGCTGCTGGATTCGGTATGGGTGCATCTTCAATTGCACTATTCGCAAGAGTCGGTGGCGGTATTTACACCAAGGCTGCTGACGTTGGTGCAGACCTTGTAGGTAAGGTCGAAGCAGGTATTCCTGAAGACGACCCAAGAAACCCCGGCGTTATCGCTGACAACGTTGGTGACAACGTAGGCGACGTAGCAGGAATGGGCGCAGATATCTTCGAGTCTTTCGTAGGTTCAATCATTGCTGCAATGATTATCGCTAATGGTGATGATTTCGGCGGAGCAAATTTCACAGGATCTGCTGAAGATTACATTATGCTACCTATATTACTAGGATTGGTCGGATATGTTGCTTCTTTGGTTGGTGTTTTCTCAATGACTTTCATGAAGGGAATGAAAGACCCAGCAGCAGCTCTTAGAAACACTACATT
>NZLM01000077.1 GCA_002694245.1 Methanobacteriota archaeon | reverse complement strand
AGATGTTCTCTGCTAGACACAATACCTCATTGTGTCTGCTCTTGGACACCTTGTTAGTCTCCAACTGTGTCCATAATATATGCTTTGCCTGTGTGGTTAACTTGGCTGTAGGCTCAGCACCCAAGGCCCCTGCCCCGTACAATAAGCACAGGACAAAGACAGTGATCGTTAACCAGAATCTAACGAATGGATCTGGGTTCAGCATTAGTCCACCCTCCTTCCTGCATATGCTCTGAAGCCGTACTTCTTAAGCACTTCAGCCGCCGCTTGGGCACCCGCTTCTTTGCAATCCACATTCTGGAAGTTAACATTGCTAGGGTTCCATATGTTATAGGCACCATTGTAGCTCTTCTCTAAACCTGCCAACTTCATCTGCTTACCAAGTTTAGTGTTGCCTTTGATGCCGAAGATCTCTACCCAAGCAAATCCACATGGGAAGTTGTCTTCACCCTTCAGCTTGTCATTGATGTATTCCTTAGCCTTGTGGTTAGCAACCATCTTTGCTTCGAACACGATGTCTCTGATTTCATCTGCTGTATAGTTCATTAAAGCCTCTCTTTCTTTTGTTTAACTATAGTTTATATTAACACACTATTGGTTTTTGTCTACCACTTTATCAGCGGCAACTTTACCCAGCTTACATCCACCAATTGTGCCTGCGATAATGGCCACGGTTCTGCCCGATCCACTACCCACATTAGAACCAATAAGTCCGCCGGAAGCACAACCGCCTACTACGATCATGTCCTTCTTAACTTGGTTGGTTGTTGCATAACAGCCTGAAAGCATAAGTCCTACTAACACTAGCATCACTGCTTTTAGGCCTATTGTGTTTTTTATTATGTTTTGCATTTATACCTCTTTCTATTGTTTAAATGTAGCATAGATCTGTGATCTGTCAACCCATAAAAAAAGGGCGTACTATGGAAATAATACGCCCTAAGACAAGGTGGATTAAGAGAGGTTTTTAAGATATTCCACCCTGTGTTCCAGCATAACTAGGCTGGGAACCTCTTTTCATACAAGTGACTCTTGCTAGTTTCTTCCAATCATCACTCATCTTTCTAAGGTCAGCGATCTTAGTCACCATCCTTAAACTAATTTCATTTAAGTCCTTTTTGTGCTCGTCCATGAATGCTACGATTTCATTTCCTTGCTCTTGTGTGAATCCATAGTCACCAAGTACATTGGCATCTCTCATCACTTGCTTACATCTCAACAGTCTGTCTCTGACTGTGTCCATTGTAAGATCCAAGTAATGACATCTACTCATGATCGCCGCTAAATGGTCTTTCAGCTTCTTGGACTTGACGTAATCGAACTTGATGTTCGTGATCATTATCACTGAACCTTTGTATTCAAATCTGTCAGGCACACCCTCATTGGCCAACACTCTGGATTCTGTGTTCCAACTGATGTATCTCTTCTTGCTTGAGTCCAAAGCCGCTTTCAAGATGTTAAGCGAAATGTCATCGAACAGAACTGAGTCACAGTCATCAAGTACCAAGATGTTTCCTGGATTTGAAAACTTGTAAAGCTTCTGGTAAAGACCAAGTGCTGACATTGAACCTCTTACCACTTCAAACTTTGGTGGCACATCTGCCATCTTGTTGAAGATGTCTGACTTGTTCAACTGCTCCTCAACACCGTAGGACTTACCAACACCTGGAGGGCCACTAACTATCATAGCTCTCACTGAACCTTCTTGTGTGGCTTCAGTCATCTGTGTAAGGATCTCAAATCTTTCTTTGATCCTTGCTATAGCTTCTTCGTCAGTTTCGTTAGACTTTGTTTCTCTAACTACTACTTCTGCATTGCCAAGCTCTGCCATGCTAGGATCAGAAACTTTTACTCTTATAGGCTTTGCTGGGAACTCTCCATCGGAAGCTGTCTTACCATCTACTAGGTAAAAACCACCGCCACCTGACTTGTAAGGAAAGTAATCTTTTATCATTGCGAAAGTTACGTCTTCGACTTTTTGGTTGTTAAAGGAACCATCTTTTATTGTTACTGTAGTCATATCAACCTCTCTAAAGTTAATTTGTTATATTATAATATTAACACAGATCTAATATCCGTCAACCTCTTATTTTATCCACAATATCGAAAGCATATTGATCCCATGGCTCTCTGTCCGTGGCGTGTAGTTTGCTAACTTGCACATCACAGTCTGCATTGACTTTGTCCAACACCGCCTGCTTGATTCTATCAACGTCACCTTTGTTAGACACATCAGCCCACAGTGTTCCAAACTCGAACCAGCAATCTGGTTTTGGTTTGTCTGCCTGAGCAAACTTGATATCGATATTGTTTAGTATTCTATTCTCAAGTCCCATAACTTTGTACCTCATCTTCTGTATACACGATCGGATCTGCATACTCTTGTAATTCGACATATGTCGGATTTACGTTCGCCGGATTCTTACCGGAAGTTAACTTCAGATCATATTCGCTGTTGCAGGCAAGATCTGTTGCCTCATCTATATCGTTCGCATCTACATCTATCCAAACCGTGTACTGCAAACCTACTGTATATTTTTTCTTTGACATATAACCTCTCTTTATTGTTTTATATTAGCACATCTTACAGATCTGTCAACCTACTTTTTTTTACCTATCATTCTTCCAGGATCCTTGTTTATCAAGTGGTGATCTCTGGCATCCTGAAATATGGGAGTTTTCTCCTCAGGATCTGCTAGTGGATCTTCATCATAGATCTCCCATGGCAACTGCTTATCATCGTACATGATGTACCATTGGTCTTCTGCGCCGTCTTTCCATTCCTGCCAAAGCTCTCCGCCTGTCATCTTGTGGAAGCCTCTGAAGCCTCCTTCAAGCATATAGATCAAAGTGTTTGGTGGATCTTTAGGATCCATAAGTTCTTGCTTTATAAGATCCGCCTCTACCTGCATCATTCTTTCTGCAAGAACATAGTGGGTGAGGTTTTCACCTCGAGAGGCTTGACCCACTATGCTATTCTGTTCCACATCTCTGAAGTCTTGTGGCAATGGTGATTTCTCTGTCATTATGTGCTTACCTTTCTACCAAGTTCGTGTTCTGCGATCTCAGTTGATATTTTATATTTGCTTTCNTTCTCNTCTTCCCAATTCAATCTAGACATCACTTCATCTAGTGCTGTTTTGGATCCTGCTTTTACTTCTAGCAACTTATCTAGNACTTGTCTCTTTGTCCAGTAGCCGCCGCCGTTGTCTTTGTCCATTGCTCTTAGNACACTATCAGGACAATCACTATAATAATCTAATGATGACCTAAAGTCGTCTAGCCTCCAATAGACACTTGCGAAACAGGTATTAAGATGTTTNCCATCATGCAAGAAGTAGGTGTTGTCGCCATCCTTTCTTCTGACTGCATATATCTCTATCGTGTCTACAGGACTTATGATCTGTTCTATCTTGTGACCTTTGGCCCATGGACATATTTCCATTATCTTGTTTCTTATTGTTTGACTAGCAGGCTTAGGCATTATTCCTCCTCATGCACATCTACCGTTATGGTATATGTGATCCCTGTTATACCAGGAGAGTCTTGAAAGTCATCATGCTCTCTAACTGCGTCCCAAATAATCTCTGACACCATCTCCTGATCTCGTTTACTAAAGTTTTCGTTTATTCCTACAATCTTCTTAGGCATATTCTTTTCTCACCTCCGTAATGTAATCTTCCATNTCNTGATCATTTAACTCTGCTTGAGACTTCAAGAACTCTTTGACACTATCTTCATCATCAACATCCTTATCATCTCTAGTAAGCATATCAACTCTCCACTCTTCTCTGCTTTCGAGAATACCGTAGTGGTCATCTAGTTCGCTTAGGTCTCCACGCAACTGAGCATCTGTGATATCACTTAATGTATATCCATTATCATAGTTGTCTTCAAATATACCTGCGAAGTCACATCCAGGCTCGTAATAAGTTGCACGGATGTCAATGTCATTGTTGTGTGCCAAGTAATGTTCGTAAGCACCGATCGGAGGTGACCATGCTGAGTCAAACCAGAAACTGATCTGCTTCCTGCCGTCTCCTAGATCTTCTTCTGAGACAGATGTTTCATCTTCTACACCTGTGTCCCATTTAGTCTGCCAGTTGTTCACTGCCCAGTCATACCAGCAACTTGCTCCATACTTTGCAACTAGGTCCGGTCTCTCGGATCCGTCTGCTGGATACTTNTCNGAGTCTCTTAACTCCTTCGGCATTGGCATCATGTGATCTAACATCTTGTGATCTATCACNGCCTTCTTCAACGCATCAATCTTGTCTGCGTCTCCTTTTACTACTATTGTATTATTACACCAGTTTGGCATATGTNCCTCTCTTGTTAGTTGTTAATGTGTTTTCCATAAAATATACAAACCACCTAAGATACCTAATCCCAAAGTCAAACTCAATTCTCTAAACAAGCCTACCTCTTCGAATGGCATCGCTGATGCTCCGTAAATAAAAAGCAAGGTACCTGCTATAACAGCCACCGTTGCCAAAATTCCTAAAAGTATATCTTTCATTATTTTCTTTCTGGAAGCATTAAGAACACTGCTCCCAATCCCATGCTAGTTATTGCACCGAATCCAATTAATATCATTAACCATAACGGATTGGCNTTCTCAACACATTTGCCATCGCAATCACCTGCCATACCAGCGGCGGCTACTATTCCTAAAAATATTAGTGTCGATCCGAATATATTACAAAATGTTTTCATCATAACCTCTCTCTCTATAGTTTAATAATAACACAAAAGGGCGATCTGTCAACCGCCCAATTGCTTTTTTTTATTAGTCCAAAAGAACCATATATTCTTTTGGGTAATGCTCTCTNAACCAATCTAAACCTTTTCTAACGGTTTGCCAAAGCTCATGTCCGCCATCGTCAATTCCCATTTGACTGGCTAACATTTCTGCGCCTTTGATTGAATCATATACTGCTACTGCTGTCGGTTGTAAAGTCGTCTTCTCTCCTGAGAATGGATTCTTTACTTCTACTGGTTGTGTGTCGACTATCTCGACTACAAATGGTGGATTTGGTTCTTGCATTTTTGCCTCTCTTTCGTTGTTCATATTATAAATTTAACACAATATAGAGATCTGTCAACCAATTATTTTAGACTANATCTAGTGCCTCTATTTGGTTAAGGCACTATTGTTTCCACGCCTGAAATACGCGATACTAGACACTGTAACAACTGCGAATATGATCAATAAAAGCACACCTAAGGTACCACCTGCTCCTTGGCCTATCATAGCCATGGAAAAGATGAATAAGAAAAAACCCAAGCTGTAGCCTAGTAGATAAACAATCCCTAGACCTAGAATACGAAGTAACACGTCGTTGCCTTTCTAAGTTGTGCTGTTTATTAGTTGTTAGTATAATGGACCGTCATCGTCGAAGTCGACTTCTGGTTCCGATTCATCATAGTATTCATCACCATAGTCTTCGTCGATGTAACTCGCCTCAGCATCTTTCACGATCTTGATCTCCGGACCATAATCGCTTTTGTACAAGTTAACGAGATCTTCTGCCTCGCCTCTTGAACCTGCTGTGTCAATAATCTCTCCGTGATAAACGAGAGTATATTTTCCTGGATAGTTATAGCTCATATCTTACTCCTAATATTAACATGATTCTGTGTTTTGTCAACCTACCACAAAATCCAATTGATTACGTATAAAATGACTCCACCAAGCACTATGTACGGAGATGCTCTCCAACACAGTTTGACAAATGCTCCTGCGGTGCCAAAAACAATTCCTAGGGCCACGCCGGTCGCAACTAGACCGACAATGACCTTAAAGAAAATCTCTAATTCACTCACGCTACTTCCCTTTCCATGTAACGTTGTAGAATCTCAATGTGCTCTTTGATTGCTACAGTTAACAAAGGCTTGAACGCATTGTCTATGACTTCCTTGCCTTCTTCTGTATACTTGGACTCCACAAAGTACCATGTACCTTTTGGCCTGTCCATATAATCCTTAGCACCATCTAGCTTCATCAAGTAAACGTACTGCTCACCTGAGTTAAAGCCTTCCTTGATATACTCTGCTTCATCTTTGTAAATTTTAAATCCTGTATCTTTCTCGCCTCTGTCTCTGCCGTAGTATACGTTCTGGACATCATGCATAGGATTCTTTCTATCATCAAAATCGATCTTGTCGCCGATGATGTAATGCCATTTGCTTGAGTCACCTAGCTTGATAGCTTCAGTAACTTTCTTAGGGTCTTCCCAGTTCTCAATTAAGTTGTAACCTAGACCTCCTGGGTATCCATCCCAGTGCTGATAACTAGCAATGATCCTACCGGACTTTTGCTTGATACCTATTCTTGCTCTTGTTGCCATTGTGGCCTCCTCTCTCTGTTATAGTTTAATATAGCACGTTTCCTAAAACTGTCAACCATATCTTTTTAATAGTCTGCAAGGCTTTTGTCTATTGCCTTGATGTATTTCTTAGATCGTCTCTGCATTCTCTTTATTATCTTTTGACAATCTCTCGTTAGTTTGACACTATAGATCAAACATGAAACCCCAAACACTATCAATCCCATGCTTAGGAATAATTGTAACTGTCCGCTCATTTTCCTCCTTTGTTTAAGTAACGTTCGTTGATTTGTTTTGTTTCTATCATCTCGTCTTCGATCTCCTGTGGAGTCATCTCCACATATCCTTTCGTTTCTCTGAAATGGATCTCATCTTCGAGTGCGTGTTTATACTGTATGTCTTTCGTCCTGAGACCTCCATGGCCCAGTTTGAGGTCATTGTATTCACCTACTAACTGATCCCATGTCATCTCTTCAGGCGCCTTAGGCATAGTTAACTCCTGCCTCCCAGCCACTTGCTCTAGCCCAGTCCGGGTGAGAACCGAAAGCTTCTTCGATCGTCTCCCAGTCAATTCCGTTATCGCTGAAATGCCACTTGCCTTTCATGTGCAAGAACAAACCTATTAAAGCTTCTTCATTTTGCACACCGCTGATTCTTGTGCATAGAGGATCTCCGTAGCCGTCTACGCCCCAATGCTCTTTCATGTTGTCTTGAATTAGATGTACGTACTTCTTAGCATCTTCCCAGTTGTCTGCAACTGTTTCCAAGTACTTTGCTGTCTCGATTACATTGATGCATTTAGCAAAAGTGCTATGCACGTTTTCGTCTTTACCGTAATAACCTATTCTTATATTCATTTGTTTACCTCTCTGTTTAACTTAATGTAGCACAGTTGTGGATTTTGTCAACCCCTTATTTTTTATTGTTTTACTGTGCTTTTAGTGAAGTCAAACTTTAGTTGACCATCGAACTTGTTTGCAAGTGCGATCAATCTCTGTGCTTGATCTTTTTGCTCCTGCAATCTCTTCGCCTCGAAAAAACTTGCGTTTCTTAGACTTCCTGTTCCTTTACTTGATCTAACTATCTGCATATTAACCTCTCTCTTTAAATGCTTCTTATATTTTATATTAACACGTCTACGGATCTTGTCAACCGGAAAGTGCTATTCGTAGCACTCACCGAAGTCTTCCCATTCTTGGTGCCAATCGGGCTGACCATCATCGTCTTGCTGATGATTGTAAATCTCATCAGCGATGGTTCTCGCTAGGTACGGCCACTTCTGAGATAGCATCTCTGCGAACTCATACTTTCCGTTCTCATCTAGTCTAGCTATTGATTCTACGATTTTTTCTACTGACATTTAAATTCTCCCTCTCTATATTTTAATATTAACACAACTAAGAATTCTGTCAACCTCTATTTCCCTTTCGGGTGGGGGCCTGTCACTTCCATCACCTAGACGACAGTTTGCCCCCCGGCTTGTCTAGGTGGGTAGTTTCTAGTTTGGGACTGTTGGTTCCTTGAGTGCTACCTCACTTGTAAACCCCGGCACCCGCTCAGTGCCTCGTTCCCTTACCTTCGCTATGTCATTTGCTTTCTCCCTCTGTTCATATTATAATAATAACACGGTATAGTGTTTTGTCAACCTCTTT
>NZLM01000076.1 GCA_002694245.1 Methanobacteriota archaeon | reverse complement strand
GGACCACTACACTACAGGACTGTGGCAGCCTGCCGTGGAGGATTCACTTCAAGTTAGTTTCGCCTATTACCTTGCGAGCTGATGTGACAAATTCTTCCAAGTCTAATCCTTGTTGCTCCTCGTATAATCGTGCCATGTAAGCCATGTCTAGTTTGTCAAGATATTTCACAAATTTAGATTCCTCAGTTTTTTGCTCTTCATATTCAAGAAGCAGGTCAAGCCAGAAAGGAGCCAATTTTTCCATTGCTTCAATTTCGTCGTTGTGTTTATTTGTTTGGTCATCATAAGGCGTTAAATCACCAACAATAATCTCAGGTAGGTCATGCACAATACACATTTCAATCACCCTAGTCTTGTTCAAATTATCAGGGCATAATTTCATTGCAAGAATTGCCATCCCCCAGCTATGAGATGCTACAGATTCCGGGTCCTCAACACCAGATCTTACCCAACCAGTTCTGAGTAGTTGTTTCAATTTCATCCACTCACGCATAACCTGTCCAATACCCAACGGCTTTCAAACATAATTGATGTAATCGTTGTAAAAAAGCCAATTATCATCTACGTCTTTCTTCTGGGGGTTAGTATGAGCATCAAAAAAATGGCAGTTCTTGGAGCAGGACAAATGGGTAACGGCATAACTCAAGTCGCTGCTTGTGCAGGAATTGAGGTAGTAATGGTTGACATCAAACAGGAATTCGTTGACAAAGGAATGGCTACAATAGAAAAATCCCTTAGTAAATTGGTTGCAAAAGAAAGAATGACAGAAGAAGATGCAAAATCTGCAAGGGATCGAATTTCAACCTCAATCGATAGAAACTCATGTTCAGATGCAGATTTAGTTGTAGAGGCAGTTCCTGAAATTTTAGATCTTAAGATTTCAATTTTCAAGGAATTAGATGAAATTTGTAAACCAGATTGCATACTTGCAACCAATACCTCATCAATATCCATAACTAAAATCGCAGAGGCAACAAATCGACCAGAGAACGTCATAGGGATGCACTTCATGAATCCAGTTCCAATAATGAAACTGGTCGAAGTAATCAACGGGAAACAAACATCAGAGTCAGTAACATCGTCAGTATTAGAAGCCGCAGAGAGAATGGGCAAAATTCCTCTGATGTGCAATGATTCCCCAGGCTTTGTATCAAATCGTATTCTCTGCCCAATGATTAATGAAGCAATATTGACTCTTCAAGAAGGTGTTGCTGAACCAGAGGCTATAGACGGAATAATGAAGTTAGGCATGAACCATCCTATTGGTCCACTTGCCCTTTCAGACTTAATTGGTAATGACACGGTTCTTCACATAATGAATGTGCTTCATGAGGGAATCGGGGACGACAAATATGCGCCTGCACAATTGTTGGTCGACATGGTAGCAGAAGGTAAACTTGGAAGAAAGTCTGGCAATGGGTTCTACTCATACTCCTAAAATCACAACATTTGATATGTTTACTGCCATCCCAAAGGCATGAGGCGTGCTCTGTTTGGTACCTTCTTGATGATATCCATAATATTCTCTGGATTTGTCCAAGCAACTGATTATGATAACGACGGCGTTCAGGACGTTGATGACGTCTGTAAGTTCGTTGCAGGTAATGCCACTTCAACAGTAGGACTTGGGTGTCCAGATTCTGATGGAAATGGTCTAGCAGATTTCCAAGAGGAGACAAGACACAATTGGGGCGACTCAGTTAGAGAGAACATCAATTATTTCAATCCACTTGGTGGTGAACCTCAATCTCTAGAGTGGGCGCACAATGGTTCAGTATTCTACGGCGGAGGCATGACAGACAAGGTAGTAGTTTTCGATTCATTTGGCAATTTTGTTGCTGACTTGTACACAATGCCTGGCGATGTAAGAGATATCGAATTATCACCTGACGGCAGCATGCTAGCTGTTGTCAGTAAAGGAACAGGTGCAGTCATATTGAATTCTACTACCGGATCTCTGATTTCCAATCTTGTAAACAATAGTAACGGCACAATCCAAGGATGGGTTTGGGCAATTGGCTGGTCAAACGATCAGAATCATGTATTCGTCCATGATGGTTCAGCGGAAATCGCCATATTTGAGACAGCAAACTGGTCGATGATTGAGGTTTTAACAGGCTTCCCTACTTTTGCGAACTCTGCTTGGGTTGGTGGAATAGATACAACTCCTGATGACAGTTTACTTGTATTCTCAACACTAGGACAGATTCATGGATTTTACACTAGTAATTGGACAAAAGCATGGACAAATCAGAACCATACAGAGTATGTACGGTCACTAGAGATTAGCCCAGATGGAAGATTCATGCTGTCTGGTGGGGATGCGGGAGTAATCCTTGTTCATGATCTTGACACGCCAAGACCAACCTTGGTCAAACAAATCAACATTTCTTGGTATCCTGATGTGTATGAAATTGAGATTTCAAAAGATGGTGGAACTGCTTTTGTATCTACAAGATCTAATTCCTCAGGAATTGTGACTTATGATACAATATCGTGGTCGAGTTTAGGTGTCATCTCAGGATTCGGAGATTCCAACAACAACAGGGGTGTCGATGCCATATCAATAAGCCCTGATGGCGAACGATTGGCAATATCTCATAGGAGAGGTTGGATGTCGGTTAACATAGTTCCAGACGGCTTTTTGAGAGTACACGGTGATTATTACACCTCCTTGATGGAGAGCTCTTGGCGTTCAACATACCTTACTCTAGACAAATCACCAAGATTCTGGGAGCATGGAAGAGTTGCTACAACTTTGGACCTGTGTGATTCTAAACACTACATCGGTTCAAGCACAAATGGTGTCAGCCCGTTGTATGCCTCAAAAGACGCTAATTACAGTGACAATGGGCTTTGGGATTGTAAAAACACAGATGAGCAGATTTTGGATGTAAATTATGGTAGGGCGCCTGGTGTGCTAATGGTCAAAGCAAATGGTGACACTGAAGCTTGCATACAAACAAACGGTGGACTCTCGATGGCACAAGTCCGTTGGATGACATCATCTCTTACCAAAACAGATTTGACTTCTGATGGTGAAATGCCTGCGCTAAATTGGGATTCAGTAGTTCCCAATGATGATGGAGACGGAATCCCAGAGTGGGTTGATTTGGATTCTTCCTGTCCAGACCAGGAAATCGTCCTTTCACACAGATGGGAGAATAAGACTGATACAACCATTCTGGAAGAAACAGTATTGTGTGCAAATTGCGCACAGCCTGATTCATTATACACCTCTACGTCGTACAGGTATCGTGCAGTCGCAGGTGAATATAGGTCTGATGTCTTGGAAGGTGTTGCAGCATCTGCAGGCGAGGGATCAATCGGATTCACTGAGCTAGTTTACAGTCTAAACAACAACAATGGTACCTATTTTGTACCTTTAGTTGATAATTTTACACATGGCGCCCTAGATGCCATATCATCTGGTGAAAACGCAATAATCCCAAGCATAAATGCATCTAGAACCGGAGAATGGCCTCTTCAAACCGACATGAGGGCGTTTGTATCAATGGAACATCTCGATCAAAATCTTCCATTCTTGAAGTACCTACTTACAGATATTGGTCAACTTAAATGGGAACAAATGGGCTTTGTCGGATTAGATGCTTGGGGCCTCTACAAATCTTGGGAAAGATTGGGTGTAGACATGTCCTATCTACTACCGGATGAAGATTCTGACGGGGTTTGGGATGGCGAAGATATCTGTCCTGAAACTGAGGCGGGGATATCGGTCGACGAATTTGGATGTGCTGAGTATCAACTTGATTCAGATAATGACGGATACACAGATGATATTGATGATTGTGATTTCGTATATGGAACATCAACATATGGTTTGGTTGGATGCCCAGATCTTGATGGTGATGGCTATCCTGACACCCTTGACAGTCATCCAAGTGATTCCTCGGAATGGAATGATACTGATATGGATGGATTTGGTGATAATACGGATGATTGTTTGACTGTATTTGGAAATTCTACTAATGATTTGAATGGATGCGTAGATGATGACGGTGATGGATGGTCAAATTCTGGCGATGCTTTCCCGAATGATGAAACAGAGTGGATTGATTCAGATTTAGATGGCTATGGCAATAATATCGATATGTTCCCATTCGAATTTTCCCAGTATATCGATACTGACATGGATGGGTTTGGTGATAACGAATCTGGGTTGGAGGGAGATGATTGTATAGATGTAAGTGGCTCATCTTTCAAAGGTGGTATATTTGGCTGCCCAGATAGTGATGGAGATGGCTGGGCTGATATCATCGATGACTTGCCTGACAACCCAGAGCAACACAGAGATTTGGACGGGGATGGTGTCGGAGATGACTCTTCCATGGGTGATTATGATTGGTGTGTAGAAACATCTGCAGAGGAAATTAGCATGGTCGATGCAAATGGATGCGGCCCGTCTGAGAGAGATACAGATTATGATTCATTTACAGACAACATAGACCAGTGTCCAAACACTCCAATCGCTAAGTCAACTCAAGTTAATACCACGCTATATCTCGAAGACGGTGAAACCGTTAACCCGTTTGTTGGTTGTGCGCCATCGGAAATTGATGCTGACGGTGATATGGTCACTCTGGATAACGACTGGGATGACAATAATCCAGACCAGTGGAACGATGAGGATGGGGACGGATTTGGTGACAATTCTGATGGTGAGAATGGAGATGATTGTCCAACACAGAAGGGAACTTCGATTTATGATAGAGTGGGCTGCTATGACCTCGACGGCGATGGTTGGTCATCTCAAGGAGATTTCAATGATGCTGACCCCACTCAATGGAACGATACGGATGGTGATGGCTTTGGTGACAACTGGGATAATCCGGATTGGAATGAATCTCGAACATTGGGAGAATTTGTTGTGGGAGCAACCCAACCAGATAGATGTCCAGAAGAGTACTCAGCGTTTCTCTACACAAATACTCAAGGATGCCTAAGTGCTTTGGTTGTTGAGGATGAAGAAGATAGTAGNTCTAAGNTTGAAGAGGAATCAAAAGGCAACAACCTTGTTTTGATTCTNGGAATAGCTGGNGTCGGAATTGTGTTTATCTTGTTTGGTGCTATTGCAGTGTTGGTAAAGAAAAAGCCNAACAAGACCAATAAACCAAAATCTACCAAGGGTCAAGCGAAATTAGAAGANAACGAGTCTGTAGANCAAACAGATGNAGTTAAGGATGAGATGGAATCAGTTGATTTCGTATCCTCNTGGGAAGAACTTCCAGATGGTGAGTGGCTACCGAATGATGAAAACGGTGTAAATTGGTACAAGGATATNCACGGAAAGCACTGGTATTCTGACGAAGATGGATTCAGAGTATGGGATGAATGAAACTATCAAAAACAAATACAGTTTCTTTGACATNTGGAAGAAGTTTACCTTGTTACTGGTGCATCNAAAGGCTTGGGAAAAGCAATTAGCGAATCATTAGTCAATGACAAACGAGTAGTCATTGCATTAGCTAGAGGTAGTGATGAGTTGTCATTAGTTGAAAAATCCCTCAAATCAAAAAACCAAAATTCGATGATAATCGAATGTGATCTATCGGATAAAAATTCCATATCCGAGGCCTGTAATCTCATAAAAAACCGGTTCACACATTTATCAGGAATCGTTCACAATGCAGGTACTATACAACCAATATCTAAACTTCTAGAATCAAATAATCAAGAATGGACACGTGCAATCATGGTCAATTTGATAGGTGTTCAATCTCTAACTTCAAATTTGTCTAGAATCATAGGTGGAGATAATCCTACNCGAATTGTAACAATCTCAAGTGGAGCAGCATTGCGTCCTCTCACAGGTTGGAGTTCATACTGTGTTTCAAAATCTGGACTAGATATGTGGACAAATTGNATGGCAGAGGANGGCGCNNATAATAACATTTCAGCGATTGCTATCGCTCCGGGAATTGTTGACACGGGTATGCAAGCAGAGATCAGAAATGCCAAACCTGACCAATTCCCCCAGCGAGATAATTTCATNGGATATCATGAAAATGGAGANTTGGTTAACCCTAAAGAAGTAGCTGAAAAACTTCTACCTTTNTGTANTGGAGTTATGGGTGAAAATGGTCACAGATATGACGTTAGGAACTTGTGAGTAGTACCTCATTTTAATGGCAACCGTCATAAGCCCTAACCACTGCCTGTAGTCTAGGGAGACATATGCCTGGTACAACTCGTGTAGAAATTAGGACTCTAAAAGTCGGTAGATACTGCTGCGTCGATGACAAAGCGTACAAAATCAACTCGATATCGAAATCAAAGCCNGGNAAGCACGGATCTGCAAAAGCGCGTCTTGAGCTGATTGACATATTCACCGGTCAGAAGATATCTCATGTAGGAAGCGTAACAGATTCAATAAATGTTCCTTTGATNGAAAAAGGAACAGCAATGGTAACCCACATAGAAGGGGCTGAAGTACACGCGATGAACATGCGTGACCACTCGATGATGATTCTTCCGATGGAAGATGAAATGGAAATCGATGCTGGAAAAGAAATAATGTGGATGGAAGCNCTTGGCTTGTACAAAATAATCCGTGACCATTGAAATTCGCTTGCGAGGGGATTAGTTGGGAGTAAAGAAGTCGGCCTATCGCCAGCCTGTAACGCCTGAAGGGCTNAAAGCGATAGAAAAGGGGACTCTTACTTGGCTCGACGATGAGATGTATAACAATCTAAACACTGGTGTCCTCGAACAATATCTCGAAGANAAAAACCTNGAAGAGGCATTCGAAGTATCTCACTGGAATACTGGCAAAGTGATGATTGGAATTGGAATCGGTGCAGTATTTTCAGGTGTCACCGCATACATNGGNTTGAAACTTGGATTGGCTATTTCCGCAGCGTGGTATATCGCTTANTTGCTTGGTATGGCTCTNAAGTGGTCTCCATCAGANGTNAACATTGCTACTAGCGCTACAACAGGAGCTACACATGCATCAACAGGTTTCATCTTCACCTTCCCGGCAATTTTCCTTCTTGCTACCAAAGAACAGTATTTCCTTGCNGATGGTCCNATGATTATACTGGCGGCTGGAGAAACTATGCGTCTAGCCTTCGTTGGTATTGTAGCATCTATGTTCGCNGGTTTCCTTGGCGTGATGTACTTCATTATCTTTAGAAGGGTTTGGCTAGTNGANGANCCCCTTCCCTTGCCTGGTTTTGAAGCCACTTTGAAAATGCTCGACATAGCGAGCGACGTTAGNTCTGGTGCAGTAGATCATGCTAGGGAATCTCTGAGAACGATTGGTGTTTGGACCATAGTTACTATGGGTGCATTATTCATAATTGAATATCCATTGGTTTGGTTGAAGACATCTACGGGCACTACAAAACTTGCATTGATGGACTATNTAGCGCAACTCGGCACAACCAAAACTTTTGGTCTTGCTTCATTTTACTCAAAAGGTAAAATCCATCAACCAGGAGAAGTAATCGATGGGAAGCCCATGGGGCCAAGCCATTACACNCCAGACGGTGCACTNAATCCATTCAATTACACGTACATCGGTATTGCGCTAACTCCATCCATGTTTGCTATTGGCTGGTTTATGAAGACAAGAGTAGCGTTCCTTGTTAACTTGGGAACCATAGTTGGCTGGCTTTTCCTCGTGCCACTTGCTGTTGCACTGAACTTCCCAGTTTTCGAAGCAAAGGTTGGAGGAAACATACCTGTGCAGGATTACCATTCAGTTGTTTATGGAACTACTGGCGCTGCCCAGATGATTGCTTTCGCTAAGACTATCCGTACAATTGCTATTGGTTCAATAGTCGGAGGCGGTTTGTTCGGTCTGCTAAAGATGTGGAAAGTATTTTCAAACATCTTCGGAGATATTGGCAAGGCACTGAAAGGAGATGCAGGAGAGGAATATATCGAGGGTAAAGGCTGGTACGAATGGCCACTTGCGCACATACCGATATTCATGGTGCTAACATTTGCATCAATGATACTAATCTTCGTTCTAGGAGGGTTCCCAGTTGTTGCTAGTATCGTATTCGCATTGGTACTAATATCTACCACATTCTTGCTCGGAGCAATTGCAGTTAGAGTAATGGGAGAAACAGGTATCGAACCGGTTTCTGGCACCTCGTTTATTGTTCTACTAATGCTGCTTGGTGTCTTCTTGAATTTCGACGAAGCACTCGGTTTAAACACTCAAGAAGCAGTACTGCTAGGCCTTGTAGGAACTACTGTATTCGGCTCAGCGATATCAATGTCTGGAACCGTCATAGGAGATTACAAAAACAGCCTATACATTGGTAACAGGCCATATCACATCTCTAAGGGCAACATAATGGGAGTTGTGCCTGGTGCTATAATTGGTGCAGGTGTTGCAATATTCCTTTCAAGAGAGCTTGCTGAAGGACGAATTGATTTAATTGCGCCACAGGCAAATGCTTTCGCTACATTCTCAGTAATTTTCGCTGAGGGACAAGGAGATCTGATTCTACTTGGACTTGGTTTCTTACTTGGTGTATTTGTTGAATGGGCTACTGGAATGGGCACATCATTCGGATTGGGTATGTATCTCGATGTACCTCACACACTACCAATGCTGATTGGTGGTGTAGCACGTGACAAGTGGGAAGAAAAGAAGTTGGAACCTAGAATAGAGGCCATAAAGGAGAAAGAAGGCGTTGTAGTTGCAGAAAAGCAACGAGCACTAATCCTTCTTGGTACATTCATGGTTGCTGCCGGTGGTTTAACAGGTGAAGCATTCCTTGGTACCGAAAGTGCAATTTTGTCCTTCGTTGACTCGCTTTGGATGTCATCGGTTACAGATGACGGTACGGTGGTTCCGGGCTTATTGCAGGGCATATTTGGTACAAGTGATGACTTTGTTAACTCATCTACATGGTGGTCAATTAGATTAGGATCATTCATTGCGATTAATCTTGCAGTTGGATTAGGAATATATGTACTATTCAAGAGAGCAGGAGTCATTGGTGGCTCACCTGCACAAGATGCTGAATTAATCGAGGCGTGATACAATGTCTCGCACCCCTCCACTTGTGTGGGGAATGCTTGTTGCAGGCGTTTTAGGTGTCTCCTCTGCAGGTGCAATTCTCTCTTATCTGGATGATATCCCACCGCTGATGAGAGCATCATGGAGATTACAAATCACTGTAATAATGCTACTTCCATTTGCAATTTTTCAGTACATGCAAATGGAGGATGAAATGAAAGAGAAGCTAATAGAGCCAAGAACGCTCTGTATTTTATTCGGATCAGGAGTAGCATTAGCGGCACATTTTGGAGCGTGGGTAACTTCTCTAGATCATACATCCCTCGCCCATTCGCTATTATTCGTCACCAGTCACCCAATAATCATAGTTGCAGGGACTGCATTATTGATTAGAAGACCGCACAGACTGGAAGTAACTGGTGCCTTACTTGGTTTACTCGGTGCTGCAATAACTCTACTAGATGCAAGAGGTGGTGGTGAGGTCACGATTTGGGGTGATTTCTTAGCATTCATGGGTGCGATCACAGTTGTAGGTTACATTGTCGCTGGTAGAATCTTGAGGGAGTGGATGCCTGTATTCGTGTATGCTGTACCTGTTACACTTCTTGGTGCAGCCCTTCTAGTACCAGCATCTATTTTCATGGGAGAGGAAACCTCAGCTATTGGTTGGGTTGAGTCTGAATTGCTAGAGTGGTTTGTATTATTGGCATTCCTAGCAGGCATAGTGGGACACACAGGATTAAACGCTTGTCTAAGGTGGATACCACCATTAACAATCTCATTTGCAGTAACATTAGAACCACTTATTGGAGCACTGATTGGATGGTTATTCTTCAACGAATCAATCCCTGGTCACTGGACCCGATTAGGTGGACTTGTGTTGATTGTTGGGATTATGTTGGTAATCAAAGGTGGTGCAGAAATTGGCGTGGATCCTACTAACGAACGATGACGGTATTAATGCTGACAGCCTGCAAGACCTCGTAACTGCTCTGTATGATAAAGGTCACAAATGCATAGTATTCGCACCTAGTGAAAATAACTCAGCTGTGAGTATGAAAATTTCACTAGCAAAGCCTCTTTCTGTAACGAGGGTTGAAGACTCTCGTGAAGGAATTTTTCAATTTTC
>NZLM01000075.1 GCA_002694245.1 Methanobacteriota archaeon | reverse complement strand
TTTAACCAGCATTCTGCGCATCCATCCAAGCATCATCAAATCCTTCATTTTGTCAATTGCGTCGATGAATGTTGCAGGGTTAGCTCCGAGTTGAGCGTGTTCTCTAATATTCTGACCGACCTCATCAACTACTTCGTAATACCAGAGTAGTAACTCTTCTATTGCCGCATCGGTAACCGACATTCCTGCGAAAGCGCGAGACATTCTTCTGACAACAGAAGGAGTAAGTGCTGAGCCGCTGATTTGTCCTTCTAACACGTCTTCTTCGATTTCTACTGCCTGTTGTTCACCATCCTCAGTTTGCTCAGTAGGAGCAAACGTGACAGAAGATATGTGACGGGGTTTGATTGTGTTCACACGATCTTTGGCTGCTGCACTTTCTGCAGCATGCAGGATCTTCTTGAGGTAGGTCTCGAGGTGTTCAATCCCTGCTTGAACAGCTTCAGAGCCTACGCTCTCAAGTTCACCAAGCCTTTCAATCATCAATTCACGCGTTCTGTTGTAATTGAGTCGAGTACGATTTGTGTCATCCAAAGTTTTCTTATCAGGAGTTGCAGCAAGGGTTGCTGCTTCCATTGCTGGAACCATTTGGTCTATTTCAGCAACCAGCATTTCCACTAGTTGTTCTTTGACTGCTCCTGAAAGGCGCATATCGGTAAATCCAGAGGATACAAATCCGATGTGACTAGTTGAATATGGTTTTGCCATTCACTCCACCAAACCGTCCTCACGGCCGATGGCTTGTGATATTTCCCATGCGTGCAAACACTCGTGACCGCCCAAAAACCCGCCGGCTTCCCTAGCTGGTCCAATAAACTCTGAGCCACAGAATTGACAGTGGACTTGAACAATTAATTCATTGAAATAGGTCCCATTAGGTGTTATTCTCTTTGCTATTTTCTTTCCGACATCTGATTCATCCCAATCAGACTTCTTATCTGTGTAATCTTCGTCAATAACAACTTTTTCAGCCATAAAAATCACCACTCAGTAACCCAAGGAATTGCTCCATCAGCCGTAATAGGTCTCATTCCATCCTCGTCTTTAACCCATGTATCTTCACTGCCGATGCTTCCGTCTGTATGGACTACTTTTGGCTCGATTGCCATAGTGCCACCAATTGGAAGGGGCCTATCGAATCCTTCAGCAACAACTGGAGATTCGTCGAGTTGCAAACCAACGGAGTGACCGAGGAAACGAGATTGATCCGGTGCCATACCCATCAAATTCTCTGCATGACCTAATTCGCTAGCAAGGGCGTGCCCTCTTCGCCAAGCCTCAGAACAATCTAGGCCTTGGTCAAGGGTATCAACAACCTCCTCTTTTACAGCAATCATATCTTCCAACCTGCTAAGCCAAGTCTCTGATAAAGAACCGGCAACAAACATTCTAGTCATGTCTACGACATATCCTCTATGAAGATGAACAAGATCTACTAGTACTGGCTCATTTGGTTTTATTTTAGTAAAACCGCTTCCCATAGAGGCCATTGGATGTGGGCCTGTTCCACCTATTGCAGAATCGAAAAAGGAAGGCACGCCACCAGCTCTTCCAGCAACGATTACACCTCTATCGCATTGTAGAGGGAACCTGCGCATCTGCACATTACCTCCAAATCCTGCTGCTCTGCTTACCGCTTCTGCTGCAGCAACCAATTCGATTTCTGGAACTCCTTCACCTCCAACAGCGGCAACAGCTTCAAACATAGCCATCTGAATCTCCGCTCCTTCAGACATCATCTCAAGTTCCCAAGAACTCTTTACCTCTCTTTGGGAATGAACGATAGATGTGCAATCTTCAGTTGCTCCAACCTTTGCTGCAAACCTAGTTGCAAATGTGTGAGGCAACTCTCCAAACTGCATTGACGGTGTGCAACCAATTTCTTCCTTGAAAGCAGCCATTCTTGGGAATGCTTCGACCGAGTGTGGGGAATTATCTCCACCCGAATCGTGTTTGGCCCTTGATAGCGACCTTCGAACAAACAACCTCGATTCTCCCTCAGCAGTAACTAATAGCGAGGCATTTTGTCTGCCTCCGGAGTAATAGTACAAATCTACTGGAGTTTGAATCAAAGCCGCTTCATGCCCTTGATTCGCTAGCATTTCTGCAAGGTTTTTTTGCCTTGCTTCCAATTCGCTTACCGGTACTCTCCAGTCCTCGCCCTCAGGACCTACAAGTGTGTCTAACTGGTCCTGCATGGTTGTACTGTGGTGCCATCAGTTCTAAACAACTTCCTTCTGTAAACGAATAGAAAAGAACTCATTCTTGTTTGATTGCTGGTGTAATCCAACTCTTTGTTTTAGCAAGCCTTTCTTCGGCAATTTGGCAGTATTCTGCAGACAAATCACAACCTATGTAATTCCTGCCAGACATTTTTGCTGCTACGGCAGTGGTCCCAGAACCCAAAAATGGGTCCAAAATTACATCTCCAACAAAACTAAACATTTCTATGCAACGCTGCGGTAATTCAACAGGGAAAGGTGCGGGGTGATTCACCCTTTTTGCTGATTCAGTTGGGAATGACCATATCGATTTTGTTTGTTGAATAAAGTCCTCTTTCGCAATTGTATCGATTCTTCCATCAGCTCTTTCTTGCTTGGTTCTTGGCAATTTGTAGTCTCCTTTGGAGTACATTAAAAGATACTCGTGGATATCTCTCAGGCAAGGATTTGAAGCCGACTGGAAAGATCCCCAGGCACAAGATGAACCTGCGCTTGCTGATTTGTCCCAAATGACTTCGCCTCTGTGTAAAAAACCAAGTTCGTGCATTATCATGTTCACATGTGTTGAAAGGGGAATGTACGGTTTTCTTCCTAAATTTGCAACATTAACAACCATTCTTCCGCCAGGAGCAAGAACTCGATAACACTCTGCAAAAACATCATGCAATAGACTTAGGTAATCTGATAAAGATAAATCATCATCATAATCCTTTGAGGCATTGTAAGGCGGTGAAGTTACAACAAGGTGGACACAATTATCAGGTATTGGAAGCGATTTTGAATTGCAGTTAATCACTACGTTATTTAGCTCCTCTGGAAGAGGTTGTTCAATTCCTACATCCCGACTTGAGACAAGTGAATCATACATCTTTGAATTGTAATACATAGAGGAATCATGACCTTCTCTTTTTGAAACTCCAAATGATGAAGTCGAGGTCTTGGCCCTTTTGCGAGGACCTTCGAAAGAATCCTCACGCGACATAAATCTAATCGCTAAACATCAGTATATGAGATTTCGCGCTNATGCTACCTTGATGGCGCGCGTTTGAACCGGTCGAATCAAAAACCGTAGTCTGTTCGGAGATTACAATGGCGAAGGTCCTCACCCTTGATGATGTGGACCTAGAAGGCAGAACTGTATTGGTTAGAGTAGACATCAATTCACCAATGGATCCTGAGACCAATGTATTCCTNGATGATACTCGGATCAAGAGAATCATCCCTACACTAAACAAGCTGTCAAACTCAAAGGTTGTATTACTCGCTCACCAGTCTAGACCTGGCAAAAAGGACTTCACATCCACTCTNGGTCATTCAAGAGAGCTTGGAAGACTTCTAGGTAAGAATGTAAAATGGGTTGATGACATATACGGGAAAAAAGCACTAGCAGCAATCGAAAATATGGAAAATGGTGATCTGCTTATGCTCAACAACGTACGAATGGATGACNAGGAAATAAACACAANAGGNGACTTTGTAACAATGTCNCANACCATGATGGTACAGAACCTATCAATGATCGCTGATGCTTTTGTNAANGATGCNTTTGCNTGNGCTCACAGGAGTTCGCCATCAATAGTCGGATTTACCAATACTCTACCTTGTATTGCTGGTGAGTTAATGANCTATGAACTATCAAAGTTGAACCAAGCACTAGAAAATCCAGTTAGGCCNTGTATAGCAATTCTTGGCGGGGTGAAGGTCGATGATTCAGTAACCGTCGCTGATAACATGCTCAGAGGAGGAGTTTGCGACCACATATGGGCTACTGGAGGAGTGGCAAATTTATTCCTATACCTCTCAAACATCGATATTGGAGAAGGAAATGTGAACTTTTTGAAGGGTGAAATGAAAGACACCTGGGACAAAACTGTGGAAATAGCAAGCAAACTTTTGGTCGATTTCCCTGAGTGCATTATAGTGCCTAGTGATGTTGCTCTGCACATTGCTGGAAATAGGGTAGATCACCCGATAGAAAACCTACCAATTGAAGCTCCAATATATGACATGGGAATAACAAGTATCCAATCCCTCTCCCGTGCCATAAAGAGTGCTGGCACAATCATCTTGAACGGTCCCGCTGGTGTGTTTGAGATGCCAGATTTCGCATTTGGAACTATCGAGATGCTGAATGCATGTGCAGAAGGTAACGGGTACGCTGTGATGGGAGGAGGTCATACTGCTACCCTAGTAAGCCAGCGCGGAATCGCTGACAAAATGGGACATGTATCTACTGGCGGGGGAGCATGTTTAGACCTACTTGCAGGTAGAACATTGCCCGGTTTGGCTTCGCTAAAAGAATCTGCAAAACAATTTAGAGTTTCTATCTCCAAACCTATTGACCATCAATGATACCAGATCTAGGTAAAGAATTTCCAACTAGGTACTTCAATTCCAAAGAGCCTGGACTCGTTGTGTGGGGCCACAGTGAGAAAACATTCCAAATTCATAAAATCGTGTGAATCTAGCCAAGCATTGACAACTGATTGTTTTGTGGCACGGCTATGGACGAAGCGTCTGTGCGCTATACTAACGCTGTACTCATCGATGATGAGCAGCGAACGCACATCGGGGATTTCCTGCTCTACAAGGACGGTACATGGGCTGAATCCAAAGGTGACGAAGACGTTGTCCACAACTTAGATGGGACAAGGAAATTGATTACTCGGTCATTCCAAAATTGGCATACTCACCTGCCTATGCAACTGAACGCAAGAGACTTCTCGGATGGTCTTCCTTTGCAGGAGTGGTTAGAGAAATCTATCTTCCCAACCGAAATGAACCTAACTAAAGAGTATGCTAAAATCGGCGCACTTGCATCAGCTGTTGAAATGATAAAAACGGGCTCAACATTTGCCTGCGATATGTATCATTTTCCAGAATCAATAGTTTCAGCACTCAATGAGGCAGGATTACGTGGTGTTGTATGTGGGCCACAAACCCAGTGGCCCCCACGTGAGGGAGGGGATGATGGTTCTGTCCGCCGTGAGCTTGATTCACAGTTAGCATCTAACAAAGCAGGAAATAAAGTCAACTACGGTGTAGCAACCCATGCCGTTTACACATGTAATGAGGATACATTGCTCAGAGGCAAAGAATTGGCGGAAAAACACGATTCTTACCTTTCAATCCACATATCCGAAACCCGAAAGGAGGTTGCTGACTGTCACGCAAAAACCGGTATGTACCCTGTTGAATACCTAGACAGTATTGACTACTTCATACCCCAGAAGACAATCTGCGCTCACGGTTCGTGGGTGAAGAAATCTGAGATGCGTACAATGGCTGCTAGAGAGGCTATTCTCGCACATTGTCCCTCTTCGAATATGAAACTGGCTTGTGGAGGTACTGCGTCTCTACCTGCTTACAGAGATGCTGGAGTGGAGGTACGCCTAGGCACGGATGGGCCTGCATCAAGTGGATCTGGCCTAGACATGGCACATGAAGCACGAATGTCATGTCTCGTGCAGCGACACGACCATTGGGATGCATCTGCTCTTGTTGCTAGGGAAGCATTCGCCATGGCGACTGTTGGTAGTCAAGATTGGGCAGTCTGGGACCTGAATGATATTCGTATGAATCCAGTTGGAAAGGAAAATGAGAGACATATTTCTAATCTGATTTACAATGGTGGTCAGTGTGTAGACCTGTGGGTTGATGGTAACCCATTGATGGAATCAGGAAAAGTTACAACAATCGACGAGTCTACTTTACTAAACAAATTCAACGATGCTGTTGACAACTATTATTCTCTAATTGGCTGATAACCAAGATATGCATTCTATTTTTTATTCAAATTCAAATTATATGCATTCGTGTGCTTGTAACTACGCTCCTCGATTACAGCTTGTGTTAGAATATCGGGCTCAAAGTATCTACGAGAGCCGAGTGAATCATTTTCAATCGCCTTTCTCTC
>NZLM01000074.1 GCA_002694245.1 Methanobacteriota archaeon | reverse complement strand
TCCAAAAGTGTCTCCATCCCAGAACAGGTCGTCTTGCTCACCTTCACTATTTCCTGCAACCATATCTTGCTCACCGTCTGCCTCAATGACCTTCAGCCATGCTTTATCTGGGTGCGAATTGATCAGGTTATCTTCGACATCACCTGATAGTAAATCTTGATGCATGACAAGTAGTCCATTTCCTGGAAGGTGAGAGTCAAATCCAAAATCACTTCTGTATTCTATCCAGATGTATTCCATGTAACCAATCGGAATTTTCAGTGAACTTCCACCTTCTGATATCCCCTGAAGATTCAGCACAGGTCCACTACAATCAGTACCTGGTAGCCATTCTAATACTACATCCAGGTGGCGCTTCCCGCCCATTAATTCGATGCTAGGTGAGGTTGGTAACGCTGGCCACACACCGTTCCCATTCCAGTTGCCACTAGCCATAATATCCCATTTTCCAACACCTTTCCAAACTTGGTTAACAGTTACATCATGTACAGGATAAAGGTCTGCTGCCCCAAGTTGGTGATACATTTCGTGAATTATTGTACCCAGGCTGCTGGATGAATGTTGACTAGCTATTGTGTAATGGGCGATATGCATATCATTTGGTAGTTCGACTATCTCTTCGATAGATGCAAAGTGAGACCAAATTCGTGAGGTAGAACCGCTACCATCTTCTTGTGGCTTAACGCAATGGAGTATCAAAAACCGATCAACCCACCCGTCCTCGTTTAAGTCGTATTTTTCCCACTCAACATCTTGTTTTATTTTCTCAACAATTTCTTGAGCCAATGTGTGTGGGTTCACACCATTTCTGCCAACATCATGTTCGCCATTAACGTCATGACCGTAGTCGGCCATATTGAAATCAGTTCTTATGATCGTTTCATGGTAGTCGATTACAAGTGTTGAATTTGGCATTAACCCTTGATTTTGATATTTTAGAGCAGTATCGTCAATAAGATTCGAAGCACGATTTTGGTCGCAATTTTGATTTTCATTTTGGTCTGGGAAATCTATCAGTACAACAAACCAATTTTCGTTATTTGTAATACCTACTAACGGGCCTTCATCGACATTTGGTTCACTGATTGAGTTATCTTCGACCCACTTGTTCACCGCTTCACCATTAAGGTAAGCCGTAACACTTAGTATAGCTAGCACAACCGCAATTGGCCAAGCAATCACTGGTCGCATAGGGAGTTCTCCACATTTTATTTGGTATCAATCAATTGCTAATCTGTTCCGTCTTTACGCCGATTTCATCGATTTTAGTTAGCAGGGAGTCTGGAGGATTCCTAATCCACGCTTCCTTTGGGGCTAAATTAAGGCCAAATGGTATTTTTCCTCCATAGTAGATGGTTTCGAGGTTTGATTCAATAATCCGACTTACGCAACGATTGTTTGCACTTTCTTCACTCCAAGGAGACTGAATGGAAGCCATTGCCAAATCACAGTCAACATTTGACTTATCTGTTCGGATGGTACTAAGATATGATAATCCCAAACTTTCAGTTTTACACCCTAAGAATCTCAGGCTGTCAATGAAAGATGGTTCCATGGATGTTATCGAACATCCAGAAAAAACCACCTTAGTCGCTCCAAATCTCTTTACTGAATCCAAGAGCTTATTCTGTTGTGCGTCATCTCGACAAACAGAATCAAATTCTATCAATCCCATGCCGTTCAAAGGAGTAATTCTCGGGCTTACTCCACAGCAGCGGCAGTCGGCATACAGTACGCGGTGAATTCCACCATCTTTGTCATACAACTCTTGCAATCCGTATGCGAGGGGCATTTTTGCCCTAAAAATTCTCCATCCAAAAATTTCTACAAGCCCTGAAGCTGTTATTGTAAGCGTGAACATTAATCCAGGAAGGTTTGAAGGGTTTGCCAGCCAAATCAACATTAACATTACACCATGAACGCGAAGTCTCCACCAGTTAGAATTACCAGACCAGAGAAGTTTTGACAATCCTGCAATAGTTATGACTGTAATAGCAGCGAGAACTAGAATAATAGTCCACGCTATGGAGATTGATATTCTTAGCATTTGAGCTGCATCATACTTGCCGGTAAGACCTGTGCCCTCATTGAATGAATGGCCGTATGTGTAAAGCCATGGTAGGAATTCTGTAACGCTCACAACCAATGCTATGAACGATAGGGTCCACATAATTGCCATCCATAACACAAAACCTCTACGCTCGCTGGGTAAGAGACCTGGTTTTGCGAAGGAATATGCTTGAACCATGGCGTAAGGCGCTGCAGTAAATAACCCAATTAGTGCAGCACTAAGCCACCTTGTACCCGCCCATTCGTCTGGAGAAAAAATGTTTATGCAAGAAGTCTCACAAGGGTCTAGTTTATTCAATACATAGTTCAGTATTTGGTCGATTGAGAAGGACCAAATTATGCTGAGAATGATTACTAAGATTACAACAGATGTGATTTTTCTCGATAATTCATCAAGGTGCGATTGAACACTACTCCTGTCATCTGAGGACAGTTGCAGATCATTCATTTCTATCATACCATGTCAGAAGGGTTTTCTACTGCTCGAGCTTGTACAACAGTTCGGTAAACACCGAAAACTCCCCATAGCAAACACATCAAAATTACCAGTGTGTATCCCCATGGTAGGGCAGTATCTACAGCCCATCCAAATGCGATTGCCATACCTAGAGTTAGAACGCCTCTTCGTATCCCTTGTGGCAAGGCTAAACGCATGTCAAGGTGAGGTGGACCACCTCCAAATCTCCTTTCATAAAACTCTCCTTGAATCACAGCAGCCACTATTAGGATAGATAATGTAGTCCAGAAGTAAAGATTTCCTTGAACGAAGTATTCATCAGCAATTTCTGCTTGCTTTTCAGCTTCGATTTCTTCAGGAGATTTTTGCCCAAATAGCGATTCATAATCTCCGACGCTTATAGTTCTCAAACTCACGTCTGCGTCAGCTGTAGCGGTGTCAGGTGCGTTGACTGTGAAAGTAAGTAAGGTCCAATGGTCACCAGCATCGGGTGCACCACTTAGATCGACAATGTTTCCTGCTAGTGAAAAGTGTGCATCACCAGTATCTTCTGCTGGTGCTGTCCATTGAATTTCCCAGTCATTTCCAATATCGTTGTGTGATAGCGCACCACCTGAATCAGGGACATACTTACTACCCTCTCCAGGAGTGAAGTTGCCAGCTTCGTAATCCCATATCATGTATCCACCAGAAACATATGATTGATGAGCGAGGCTAATGACCATGTCATAGGTTTGACCGGTTTCATAAACACGAGGTACACCAGATATTGACAAAATCACTTCAGATGATGGTGCTCCACCCGCTCCGTGGCACGAACATCCTTCCTCTACAACAATTCGGTCATTGTGTAACCATGGGGGTCCCTGTGAGTTACCAAGTACTGGGGCAGCAAGCATTAATGCTAGTGTTGCAACCAAAAGCACGGAGAACCTTCGGGACATCGATTGATGCCACCTGTGGTTCCCTATTGAACATTGTCACCTCCTGCCGCCCCTAAAGGGGCGGAAGAAGCAAATTCTGTGTTCACAGGTCTTTGATTGCGTTGTTCAAATCGGTCATCATTGCTTTACCATCACCGAACAACATCATTGTCTTGTCTTCATAGAAAAGATCGTTATCTACACCAGCATAACCTACTGAGAGTGATCTCTTGATTATCACTACAGTTCGTGCTTGATCAACATCAATTATTGGCATCCCTGCAAGCGGGCCTTCACCTGTTCTTGCTGCTGGGTTACAGGTGTCATTTGCACCGATAACAATCGCCATGTCGCATTCAGGGAATTCAGGATTAATTTCATCCATCTCAATTAGTTGTTCATACGGAACATTTGCTTCAGCAAGTAAAACATTCATGTGTCCAGGCATTCTTCCTGCTACTGGATGTATTGCGTATTTTACCTCTGTATCGAATTTCTCAGCAACTAAATCTGCAAATTCTTTGACTTGGTGTTGGCACTGACTGACTGCCATTCCATATCCAGGAACAATGATGATCTTCTGCGCTCCATCAGCCATCATAGCAACTTCATCAGCATCGCTTCCAACCTTTGTTCGTGTCAGTTCCTGTTTGTCTCCACCTCCAAATGATTTGAAAAGCACATCTGCAAGTTGACGATTCATTGCTTTGCACATAATTACAGTTAGAATTAGCCCAGAGGCTCCAACCAGGCTTCCCGCAACAATTAGAACACTGTTATTGATGATGAAGCCTGTAAAAGCGGCAGCAATACCTGATAGGGAGTTCAACAAACTCACAACTACAGGCATGTCAGCGCCCCCGATAGGTAGTACGAGGATGATACCAAGAACGCTTGAAATTCCAATTATTGCCCAAATGTAATCTGTATTGGTTGGCTCCTCGATTGAGAGGTAAATTAGTACTAGTACTGTGATAATCAGAATTCCTTTCACAGGATTCAGCCATGGAGGACCCCATGTTGGTGTTCTAATCCACTTTCCAAATACTTCGATTCCTCCCTTTAGTTTGTACATGGCTAGTATTGATCCAGTGAGCGTCATCCAACCCACCAGTGCTGATAGGCCTGCAGCAACTACTGCAACAGTAGTAGCAAGGCCCTCACTAGGCGCACTTGTCTCAATCCATTTCCAAGTCTCAGACAGTGCTACAAGAGCAGAAGCTGCTCCACCAAAACCGTTGAACAATGCAACCATTTCTGGCATACCAGTCATTTCGACCCTAACTGCCATTGTGTATCCTATTACAGATCCAATCAAGATTCCTCCACCGATTAGAGTCCAGCCAACTATGCCATCTGGCATGTAATTCATATCAATAATTGTCGTAAGTACAGCAACAGCCATACCCATCATTCCATATTGGTTTCCTTTTGGTGCGGTTCTCGGGTGTCCTAATTTTTTCAAACCAAAAATGAATAAAACGGCAGAAAATAAGTATCCAAGCGATATCCAGTCCTCTGACATTTCAAGCACCTCTCTTCTTTCCAGCAATCATGTTTAGCATTCTATTTGTTACAGCAAATCCACCAACGACGTTAATCATTGCAAGTACCAATGCGACAAATGCTAGTATTCCTGACACTACAGTTTCTCCACCCTCATAAGCTACGTTTGCTCCAAGTAACGCTCCAACCACGCTAATTCCAGAAATTGCGTTTGCTCCACTCATCAGTGGTGTGTGTAGCATTGCTGGTACCTTAGTGATCAATTCGACACCAAGGAAAATAGACAAAACAAACAACGTAATCGAACCAATTAGTAATTCAATACTCATCAAAGTACACCCCCTAGTCTTGTCTGTTTTGGATGTATCTCACCGTCTTTACAGATTAATACTCCACCCATTCCTGGCACATGGAAATCATTACCTTCCGGCGCTCCAACCAGAATATCATCATCTTCTGAAATTTGGAAACCATTTTCTTTGTCGACCAAACTAGTAATGAAAGTTGTAAGGTTGTTTGAATAAAGCATTGATGCAGTGTTAGCAAGTGTTCCTGGTAGGTTAGAAGTACCAACAATAATCACTCCATTTTCGGTGGTGAATATTTCCCCTTGCTTGGTTAATTCACAATTTCCTCCCACGTCAGCGTTCATGTCGACAACGACTGCTCCAGACTTAAAATTCTGAACTGCTGTAGCAGGTACTGTTATTGGTGCTGGTCTGCCAAAAATACGTGCGGTTGTTACAATAATATCTGCATCACTGGCAACTTCACACACAGTATCGTTTACTTTTTGGATAAACTCTGGAGTTAACGGCTTTGCATAGCCTGCTTCGTCTTCGAAGTCGTCCATTCCTTCGACTTCGATGAATCTACCACCTACAGATTCAATCTGCTCTGCTGCCGACTTTCTAACATCTGATGCGAATACAATTGCTCCTATTCTCTTAGCGGTAGCAATCGCTTGTAGTCCTGCTACACCTGAGCCCATTATGACCACTTTTGCAGGTCTTACCGTACCAGCAGACGTAGTCATCATTGGAATGCCTCTTGGAACCTGAGAGGCTCCAAGTAGAACAGCCTTGTAACCTGCGAGATTGTCCTGACTTGAATTTACATCCATAGATTGTGCACGAGAAAGTCTTCTAGGAATCATATCCATACTCATTAGAGTTATGCCTCCATCGATGCAAGCTTTTATTCTGTCAGGGTGGCGAAATGGATCTGAAACACAGGCAACAATCTGTCCTTTAGACAATTCAGAAATGTCTGGTAACCTAATCGAGATGATAATATCACATTCCATTACAACCCCACGATCCGCTATTGTTGCTCCTGACTCGGTGTACTCTTTGTCAGAGTAGTTTGCTGCGACTCCAGCACCATTTTCAACTACGACTTCAAAACCAGCTTTGAGCAGTTTTTTCATACTCGTTGGCACAATCGCAACTCTTGTTTCGCCTTCTGGCTCCGTTGGTACTCCAATTTTCATGAATTCACCCCGAATTGCCTATGTGGCACTCGATGTTTGCCCCCACCAGTATTCGGTTATTGAACGAAACGGTCAAGCCTCTAGAGTTTGTTATTTGCAAAAACACCGCCTATCCTTATGGATTGCTTCTGACTAGAGATACATGTTGGGGGATTTGACTTGGCATCAGGGCGCAGAAAAATCGCAGTAATTGGAGCTGGTAATGTAGGAGCAACATGCGCTTTTGTTTTAGCACAAATGAAGGTAGCAGATATCGTTTTGTTGGATATTTTCGAAGGATTTGCTAAGGGAAAAGCACTAGACATGAGCCAAAATAGCAACGTATTAAATTATGATGGAACCATTACGGGCACTGCAAGTTATGAGGACATTTCAGGTGCGGATGTCATTGTAGTTACTAGCGGTTTTCCTAGAAAGCCTGGAATGACAAGAGAAGATCTAATCGGAAAAAATGCTGAAATTGTTTCCCAAGTTGGAGCAGGTATCAAAGAGCATGCTCCTAATTCAACAATAATCATGGTGACAAACCCACTTGATTTGATGACATACCATATGCAAAAGGTCACTGGTTTTCCGACAAGTCGTGTTATCGGTCAGGCAGGTGTTCTTGACAGTGCTAGGATGGCTCACTTCATCGCTCTCGAACTTAACTGTGCAGAAGAGGATGTCTCTCCCATGGTACTTGGTGGTCACGGAGATACAATGGTACCATTACCTAGGTACACAACGGTTGGTGGTATTCCAATTACGCAATTGATGTCCGAGGAAAAAATTCTTGCAATCAGCGAAAGAACCGCAGGAGGTGGTGGAGAAATTGTCAAATTNCTCGAGCGAGGTTCAGCGTTTTATGCTCCTGGTTCTGCNGCAGCAATTATGGCTGAAGCCGTGTTAAATGACAGAAGAAGGGTAATTCCGGCTTCGTGCCATTTAACAGGACAGTATGGGCTAGAGGATGTTTACATAGGTGTNCCTTGCATAATTGGAGCAAATGGTGTTGAGAAGATATTCGAATTGGATTTATCTGATCAAGAGCTCGAATCACTGCAAGGTTCTGCCAACTTCTANAAGGGTCAGCTAAAGGATATTCTTGGCTATTAAAAAAGGCAANTNACCNTCAAAGATTANANNATTNTGAAGTTAACTTCANTNAGNTANAATTAGAATTCAGTCATGAANAAAACAAGGAATACACACAGTGCAGCACCTATGCCAGTCATGAATGCTTGACCATCAACCCTCTTTGTGNTCAACAACCAAAGAACAGTGAAAAAGCATGGCACAATTANAACAAAAACTCCGATAGCTTCNGAACCNTCTCCCCACTCACTAGCGAATATTAGAGNCACAATTCCAAACAAAAAACCGAAAAAAGACACTATGCCAACAATGAANGAGAANGCTTTCTGTTCTGGGNGGACGAGNTTAGTTGNNTCAGAATNTACTAATTCNNTGNTTGAATTATTTGTCTGTATTAGGTTCACTACATCTTTTTTCTTCTTCGATGCGGCAGGAATAATTACTGATACTAGAATTACGAACCAAACAAAAGCACAACAGAAGAATCCTTCTTCNCCTAAATCATCAATCATNANNAAGTAAAAAATNAATGACANTAGNATGTAAATAAACAAAATTTGTGGTGATCCGTTTNTCTNCTCGCTGTTTGGCTTCGATGGGGATGATGATTGCAATATTACAACAAATGCTAAAATTAGCCATATAAGCGTACAGCATAGGAAATTNTCCTCATCTCCTTCTTCTAATGCAAATAGNCCAATGACTATTGTAAATAGCATGAACAANGGTATNGTTAGATTTGTTTGCTTGGCAGTAGGAGATGCAACATAATTTGTGTCATTTGATATANCAACNTTNTCTTCTGTGAAATTAATNTGTATTGTTTTTGGCGNTTCCAAATTCTTCTTTTTTTTGCTTTTTANTTTGTTAATATCAATCTCNATGGATTGTGGTATATGCATATCTTTAGAATTTTCATTCGTTGATGNATCATCNTTGATGGAACCTTTGTCATGCTCAATGACATCNTCTTCCATAATAAAAAGCAATTTTTTTGTATTTACATAATTTATCCCGGAATTAATGCAAATCGTATATTTTTCATTACACCNAAATNTGTNTNCATCATTTCTTTACCGCCCCAAAGTCAATAAAACAGGTTTACCAAAGAAACNNGATGCGAACTGTAAAAGAGTACTATCTCGGTGCTTTCAGTGCNGATAATCTGTTCGGATTTAGAATGATTATTTCATTCAGTTCACTGCTTATACTTCTNTACTGCATATTNCTTGCAGCTTTNGTNTGGCGTGCTAAGTCAAAAGGTTTTGAAAACAAATTCATGTCTGTACTTCTTGTCTGCGAGGGCATAAAAGCATCATTCATAGTTTCTCAAACCACACCATATATCAGGAGATATGAATGGTTACAAGATATACTGTGGCATTGGACTATTGATGTGTTTTTTACTGCACACATAACAGCCGTAATCATGTACCTATGCATTCCGATCTATTACAGATTGAATAGGCTAAGTTTCATGCACAAGCCTTTGTTCAAAAAGCATGCGTGGTACATCGCCCCGGCTTTGGGTATCGCAATATGGCTACTTATCAGAACTGTACCTGAATTCTATGTTTCAGACGCAACATGGGTAGTTTGTGAAGAGGGTGAAGAGCCGACAACAGACCGTTGGTTTGGAGAAAACGAAACCTGGAGGCTGGAAATTGAAGAAGAATTCAAAGATACTGGTAACTGCACTGCTAGCTATGAAGCTACAGTGACTACACAACCACCCGGTTTATGGGCAATTGCTCTTGGTTCGCCTCTAGTATCTTTACT